>JBEBQJ010000055.1:0-26511 GCA_040395455.1 Sphingobacterium yanglingense
TTCGATCATACTCTTCCTGTTTCTGTAGACCTTCACATGGTCCTTTACAATTCCCGATCTGATATTCGAGACAAACTTTATACTTCCCTTTAGCAATATTTTCTGAAGATAGATTTAACGAACAGGTCCTTAACGGAAAAAGCTCTCGTATCGTATCCAAAACAATGTGCATCATTCCTATAGAGGCATAGGGGCCGTAATATTTCGAACCATCTTTGATATACTTACGCGTCCAGAATACGCGAGGATAGGCCTCATTTTTTATCACAATCCAAGGGTACGTCTTGTCATCTTTGAGCATGACGTTATACCTAGGCTTATGCTTTTTAATCAAATTGTTTTCGAGAAGCCAGGCATCAATCTCCGTATCCACAATTGTAAATGCAATACGCTGTATCTTTCGGACTAGAACCTTTGTTTTGGAATTAAGCTGCCTCTCGTTGACAAAATAGGAGCTCACACGATTCCGCAAATCTTTGGCCTTACCGACGTAGATCAACACATCATCCTTATCGAAATACTGATATACCCCTGGTTTGTGAGGTATCCGCTTTAGTTCTACTTTATAGTCAAATGAAGCCATTACTTTTTTCTTCTCTATCTTTTCCATCGCAGGAAAATCTTAACAGGGGAATAACATTAAATAAAACTTTCATGACTCTTTTGAACCATCAATTGACATAGAAATTCTTGACAGTATATAAAGACATAAACTTAGAGAAAAAAACTCACCGAAAGAGTTGTTCCTCCGGTGAGTATTTATACTATCTATGGTCTTGAAAGCCCACTCATAACTTAAAACCCTAATCGATCGTCCTGAAGCTCCGGTTCAGTAGAATATCCTTCATATCTTGAATATTCTGAACAATCCATAACACGCGTCATACCCTCTGCTGGTTTTGGAAAATCAGCTTTCGTATAGTTTAAAGACTTATCACCGTATACTTTTTTCATAAACAGCCCAAATACTGGTAAAGCAGCCGCGGCGCCTTGCCCATACTGCATACTGCTAAAACTAATTTTAGGATCTTCAGCTCCAGTCCATACCCCTGCCACTAATTGTGGCGTAAAACCGATAAACCAAGCATCGGCGTTACCATTTGTAGTACCTGTCTTGCCACCCATCGGAATAGTCAACCCACCATATTCCGCTCTGCGAACACGAGAACCTGTCCCCCCATCAACGACACCTCTCAACATATCAACCATAATGTAAGCTGATTCGCTATTCAGGACTTTTAGCACCTTAGGCGTACGCTCATAAATAGGTGTACCATTCTTATCTTCTATACGTAATATCATCGTCGGTTCAATCCATGTACCGTGATTGACAAAAGCAGAATAGGCCCCAACCATATCATACACAGAAGCCTCGTATGCCCCTAAAGCAATAGAAGGATAATTTGGAACGTCCGATGTCACTCCCATTTTACGTGTCAAATCCGCAACACTCGAGGCCCCGACCTCATTAATAACAAAAGCTGTTGCAAAGTTTTGTGAATACTTAATAGCATTTTTCAATGTAATCGGATCTCCCCCTTGTACCGTACCACGAGGTGTCCAGTTACCATATGTTTGCTGATGATTTGGCACTGTATAACAAGGAGAGTAACCATTGTCGATAGCCACGGCATAGGTAAAAGGCTTAGCCGTTGACCCCACCTGTCTGGCTCCCGTTTTTACATGGTCATATTTATAATGCTCGAAATTTACTCCCCCTACCCAAGCTTTAATATGCCCAGTCATGGGGTCCATAGCCATCATTGAATTACGAAGAATCAATTTATTGTACTTAATCGAGTCCATGGGAGTCATCACCGTATCTACTGATCCACGCCAGGTGAATATACTCATCGACACCTTGGTATTAAATGCCTTTTTGATTTCCTCTGCAGAAGCACCATTCTCTTTTAATTCCCGATAACGGTCTGAGCGTCTCATACCTGTTTCTAGCAATTTAGCTCTCTCGCCTGAAAACGCATCTCTGCTACGCCACTGCTTATCGAATTCACGTTGCAATTTTTGCATCCATTCCTTCTGAGCTTGTTCGGCATACTCCTGCATTTTATAATTCAAAGGAGTGTATATACGCAAACCATCTCTATCCAGATCATAAGGAGTGCCATCCGCTTTAGTAATAGAAAGCCGCTGTAATTCTTTTTTAATTTCATCCTTCAGTACAGATCTAAAGTAAGGAGCTAGTCCTTCTCCGTAACTAGAGATATTAATATCCAAACCTAAAGGTTTACTTTTGGCATCCGCAAGCTCAGCATCGGTCAGAAAATTCTCCGCGTGCATATTAATCAATACCTGGTTACGACGGGTCAATGCTCTATCTGCAGCTCTTATTGGGGAATACATTGTAGGTCCTTTCAACATACCCACCAACAAAGCAGCTTGTTCGGCTGTAAGTTTATCAGGTGTTGTATTAAAAAAAGTGCGGGCACCGGATTTAATACCAAACGTATTTTTATAGCCAAAATCTACCGTATTAAAGTACATCATAATGATCTCTTCTTTAGTATAGTTTCGCTCAAGACGTACAGAGGTAATCCATTCCTGAAACTTCTGCATAACACGTTTTATTGTACTACGCTCACGTCTTTCGGAAAACAGATTAAGCGCTAATTGTTGGGTGATTGTACTGCCACCTTGCTTATCTCGCAATACAATGGTATGAAAAACAGTAGTTAATGTCCTGAAGTAATCAATACCCGAGTGGTCATAGAATCGCTTATCTTCTGTGGACACCAAGGCATGTACCAAATGAGGTGACAATTCACTATACTTCACATTTGATCGATTCTGTAGGTAGTAGGTCCCCAACACACGATTATCATCTGTCAAAATTTCTGATGCCAGATTACTGCGTGGATTTTCCAAATCCTCAAACGAGGGAAGTTTTCCAAACAATCCGACACGCACACCTACCAAAAACAAACATACTAGAGTTATTACACCTATTAAAATCTGCCAAAATGTACGCGTATATTTACTGATTTCTTCCGGGGTTAGTTTAGTGTTCTTCGATTCTCTCTTCATCGTATAATAAAATATCCGCTATTGTTCTATGTAATTCTGATGGTACTTCTTAATCTCTACACCGTCCGTAAGTGACGGGATAGATTGTTTCGTAATAACAAAGGTATTATAAATTTCCCCTGGTATCTTCATTATTTCGGGCATCAACGGCAACAGCCTTGACTCGTACAGTTTTACCTCTTCAAAAGTTTTAAACGGTCCTATAAAGATTAATTGGTTCTCCCCATTAATGACTGCCAGTTGGTGATTAATTGATGAGTTACCATATCTTGTCCGGTTAAATTGCCCTAGTCCATAACGACTCGGCGCCATATTTACCTTAGGATCCAGAACATTTATGGTAAAATAATACTCTGCTGTATCTGGAAATAGCTCCTTGTCTCTATAATCATTCGGACCAAAGTCTATTTTTGAATCCAACAGCTTCAAATCTTTTCCCACAATATTCACATCTGTATTCACTTTTCCATTTGTAGCAAGCCTATCAGTCCCCTTAATATCAACCAGAGACACTTCTTGCTTTTTCTCCTCCTTCACCTTCTCCTCCATCTTAGCTACTACAACCTCTTTCTTAGGTTCCTCTTTTACTATCTCCTCCACCTTAGTTACCACAACCTCTTTCTTAGGCTCTTCCTTCACTTTCTCTTCCACCTTAGCTACCACAACCTCTTTCTTAGGCTCTTTCTTAGGCTCTTCCTTCACTTTCTCCTTCACCTTAGCCACTACAACCTCTTTCTTAGGCTGTTCAGTAGGCTTTGGTATCTCCCTAACAATTGCCGTACCAGTTCTGTAATCACCATAAATTCCCAAACTAGGCCAAGCGGTCATATGAGGCTCATCAACGAAAGCCACACGAGACTTATTTATATCCTGAAGCGCATTGACTCGATTCACGAAATATTGAGGATTCGCATCTATAAATGCTAGGTTTTCCTTCGCCAATGGCACAACAAGACTATCTGATGGATACCGTTCAGTAATACTTTGAAGCGCAGCAGTAAAATCTTCTACGCGACCAACTCGTCCTATTGCAAGCGCCCTTAAATATTCGACTTGAGCAACCAAAGCTGTATTTTCAAAACGTTCTTTAAGATCGATATCAGCTTCTCTGATAACTGCTGCATGGTCACCACTTGCGTAGAGCGTAAACAATTTTTCGAAGACCCGATCGAGAATATTTTTATCCCTTTTTATCTTATCCATATAAGATGGGTCTTTAGCAACCTTTGCATGCAGACTATTCGGGAACAGTGTCACAAGTCTATTAAAGTAGTCTTGTGATTTTACCTTATCAATACCATCATACATTCTATAAAGGGAATAATATATCTCAGCAGCGGCTTCTGTATTTGGATATCTCCTTAAGAATTCTTCATACACCTTAATGGCATCTCTGTTATCCTGGGTATAATCCCTGTAAATATTACCTATTACAATTAGCTTATCATGTACAATTTTATGGCTTGCCTCAAATGCCTCCTGATTTGTAGGAACTTCTTTTATATAACGAGCTTTTGCTGTTGCAATAAATAGCTCTTCATCCAGTGCCTTTTTTTCTATTGCCGTATCCTGCACAGCAAGCGCTGTCTGTTTGACTGATAAGTTTCCAGAATTATCGCTATCATAGCGCCAATTATCCTTGAGTTGCCGATTTCCCCATCGACGTTTAAACGCATTCTGCCCTACCAATAGTTCATCGGGGTTATTAAAGTAAAAGGCTCGATCCGTGGCCCCAGAAACATCCATGGATTGTCCTTGCCCATAAGCTGCATAAGCAGCGTTGGTAACAGAAACTCCAGGAGATTTCTTTTTTGTCTTCTTCGCCAGTTTCTCTTGCTCTTCAACCTCTTTTTTCTTGATTTTCAACTGATCTTGCGCATATACATCCAAGACAGATTCGCGACTAGTATCATTCAAAGCTGCCAATTGAAGTAAAGTATCCTGCCATGAAACCTCCTGATATAATTGAGTGATTTCATCCATGTACCCCAATTTCCGACGCACTTTATTTACGTCAGTATAATCCGCTGGCAGCACCATAGCTACAGAGTCAAAATAGTTCTGTGCTTTAAAATAATATTGGTTACTAAAATAATGCTCTGCCAACCTCAGGTAGGTTTCTGTAGACTGATACTCATTACGCTTAGGTTGAACCAATGACCTTTCAAAATACGCTAGAGCCTCTTTGGTTTCACCGGATTCGTAATAAATATCTCCGATTTGGTAAAGTATCTGATCCTGGTAGCCATCATTTTTTCCTTCTTTAAGCATCTTTTTCAGAGGTTTGACACGTTCCTCGACACTCCCTCCTTTACCACCTTCCAAAAATGCAGCTTGCAGACTGGCCTCAAAAGCCATATCAAAAGGCACATTACTTTTTGATATCTTATCGAAATAGAGATAGGCCTTCTCCTTTTCTCCATTATCCATATACAGCTGTGCCAACAAGAATGTCCAGCGTCTTTTGTCAATCAAACTAGCAGTGGATTCCAGAGCATATTCTAGGTAAGGGATTGCGGCCAGCTCTTCGCCAACCCGAACATGATAATTAGCTGCTGCTGCATTTACAAATGCCCGTGTACGTTTCCCTTCATCCAGTGTAACGAAAGAGGAATCAACCGCCAGCTTGGCTGCGTCATTCTTACCAATCTGCAAAAGAGCTCTTGACTTCCAAGCGTAGGCGAGAGGAAGATATTCTTTCTGCTCTTCCACTGCAGAACGGAGCAAATGATTAAAAAATTCTATTGAAGTGTGATATGCCCCCTTATAGTAATTCGCTTTCCCAATTAAAAGGTAAGCCTCATTAACGTACTTACTTTCCTGCTTCTTATTAACAATCTTATACGCTTTCTGAATTAGGGAATCCATTAGCTTGTGGGCTTCACCCTCACCTTGAGGTTCATCGAATACGGTCTGCCTTATTTGATAGTTCTTTTTAGCGCCATGAAAAATACTCTCCCTTTCATCATCAAGCATCAATGTTGAGTTGTAAAGAATATTATATTTCGTCGTAAAATTCTGTCGAAAATTATATTCCTTTTCTTCAATCGCTCCATTTGCTTTATCAAAGGCTTTATTTTTATTCTTAGCACTTTTACAAGATGAGAAAAAAACAAAAAATAAAGCCAATAATACGGTTCCTAACAACACGTAACGTAAGGCAGATTTCGAAATTAAAAATAACATTCTATAAACCTATGTATAAAGGTAATCGGATTCAAACACTTTGCCCCCAAACACTACAAAAGTATTAATTATTACATCATAATCCGCAGTTAAAAAACACTAAATTTAAGGATTTTTGAGGCTCATAGAACTTTACACCACCAAATCGGGCCTATACTTTCTCTATTAGGCATACAGCATAAGCCACTACCCCTTCTTCTCTCCCGATAAAACCCATTGTTTCGTTGGTCGTTGCTTTTATCGAGATATCATCTGTCTCCATATTTGCGGCCTTGGCAATCTGCTCTTTCATTGCAGCTATATAGGGCTTGATTTTAGGTGCCTCAAGACAGAGCATCGCATCGATATTGCCCAATACCCAACCTTTCTCGCGCACTAACCGCACACACTCAGTAAGTAAAACCAAACTACTTATCCCTCTCCATCGTTCTTCTGTGTTGGGAAAATGATAGCCAATATCTTCCAGATTTGCTGCTCCGAGAATCGCATCACAGATAGCATGCACCAAAACATCTGCATCAGAATGCCCAAATGCCCCAGCATGGTGATCCAACAACACTCCTCCGACGATAAATGGATGCCCTTCCTTAATCTGGTGAACATCAAATCCAAAACCTACCTTAATTTTCATATCTATTTAATTCCTTCATGACCTGCCTACGGACCGATCGGTTTGTATTTCGAATAGCAATCAAAACTATTCCCTAAAAAATGTCTAAAATACTACATATTTCGGACAAAGTCCAATACTAGAAGCGTGGACAAAAGCAGAAAGATTGAGCTCATTATTATTAATCAACATTACTATCTTATGATAGTCGATGATTTTATATCCTAAAGCATACTATATCTCTTAAATTATTTATATTTTTGGGAGTTACTTAAATAGACAATTGATTATTCATATGAAATATCCATGTAGCAGAACTGCACAAACATCGCTAAAAACACTTTGGATACTCCATATGGCCATTGAAAGTCAAATTATTTACATATGAACTATTTGAGATTTGTCATTACATCCGCGGTTTTAATCACCGCATCGTCACTGCTGATGACCTCCTGCAAAAGTAAAAGTCGACGTGGAGACATATCCGCGAAGACGGGCGTACGGTATAACGACCCCTACAATGGAGGCCTTCAAATCAATCGTAAGATTAAAGAGAGTCCAGGCCCAGGTCTAGTTGGGATTGAAGGTGGCACATTTGTAATGGGAGGCAGCTTAAATGAGGATTTAGCTTTTTCACATGACAACCTAAGGAGACGAGTCACAGTTGCTTCTTTTTACATTGATGAAACAGAGGTCTCTAATGCCGACTGGTTAGAATATTTACACTGGATTACCCAAAATTACCCACAGGATGGTAAGCTTTACTATGACGCGCTACCAGATTCTTTGGTCTGGAGAAACCCGCTATCATATAACGAACCCTATGTGAATTTTTACTTACGCCACCCTTCTTTCCAGGATTACCCTGTAGTGGGCGTTTCTTGGGAACAAGCTAACGCATACTGTCAATGGCGTACAGACCGTGTGAACGAGCACATCCTTCGTGAGCGAGGTATACTAGTTGATTACAAAACATTGAATGAGCAACAGCAACAAGCTGCACAGGCTTTCAACACGGAGATTTACCTAAACGGCCAATTGCAGGGCGCAGGAATAGACGGTAAGAATATGCCTAAAGACAATAAAATAGGCGCGCAGAAAGATGCTAAACGTACCGTCCGCATGGAAGACGGCATTCTAAAGCAACCTTACAGACTCCCTACTGAAGCGGAATGGGAATATGCTGCCCTGGGTTTAATTGGGAACACATATGATGGCAACATTGAAACCAGCAAAGCGTATCCTTGGAATGGTCTAGGAGTACGGGATGGTAGCCGAAAAAATCAAGGAAGAATGATGGCCAACTTCAAAATTACCGGTGGTAATAACATGGGGGTAGCTGGCGACCTGAATGATGGCGGCGATATAACTGTCCCTGTTACAAGCTACAAACCGAATGATTTCGGCCTCTATAACATGGCAGGAAATGTCAACGAATGGGTGAGTGATGTTTATCGTCAACTTTCATTTGAAGATTTTGAAGATTTCAACCCTTTCCGTGGCCATATGTTTATGGACAACCAATATGAAAATGCGGAGACTAGAACATTAGCTAAAGATAAATACGGAAGACCTATAAAGGTACCCGCTAAAGCTCCTAGAAAACAGACTTGGGAAGAATTGCAAGCCGCTAAGAGCGGAGATCCAAACAGTAGCACCTACGACTATGATGTAAGAGGCTTTAAAGATGAAGAACAAAAAGCACTCTACGGCAAAACGTCTCTTGTCAATGACAAATCCCGTGTATTCAAAGGAGGTTCTTGGAATGACAGAGCTTACTGGTTAAACCCAGCGACTAGACGCTATATGCAACAGAATGAATCTAACGCAATGACAGGATTCCGCTGTGCCATGACCATGGTCGGCAATGTTTTTGGTCCGGGAAAATAACATCCATTTAAGTCTTAATAATAATTTAGCCCCGAAGCAAACCTTCGGGGCTAAATTATTATATATCAAGAGCTAAAATCCAATGCCCCGTAGTTAAGACTAACTTCAAAACAAATTCTACAATAACCTAGTATTAACTTAGGCTTTACATAGCCTTAGCTTAGCCATATGTTATGTAAAGGCTACCTAAACTATAGGTTAATCCCAACTTATTAGACAACAAGGCAGAGAACAAATAGCAAGCAATCCCTTATCGGCTGATAGTCCACAAAAAAGCCCAGCTATAAAAAATAGCTGGGCTCCATATCTACAATAAGACGCTTATCCTTTAGGAGTATCTCCTGCCGGCTTAGCATCTTGCTTTGGCTTCTCTTCTCTTGGAGGACGAGGCAACAATACTTTACGAGAAAGCTTCATTTTACCTTGTTTATCTACATCTAAAAGCTTCACCGTAACGATATCACCTTCTTTCAATACGCCATCCATTGTCTCTAAACGAGTCCAATCGATCTCAGAAATGTGTAACAAACCGTCCTTACCTGGCATAATCTCTACAAAAGCACCAAAAGGCATAATAGACTTCACTTTTCCTTCGTAAATCTCACCTATCTCAGGTTTAGCTGCAATGTTCTTAATACGTGTACTCGCATCATCAATTGCTGCTTTATTATCTGCAAAAATCTGAACGATACCTTTACCATCAACCTCTTCGATAGAAATAGTAGCTCCGGTCTCACGTTGCATCTCTTGAATGATTTTACCTCCAGGGCCAATTACCGCACCGATAAACTCTTTATCAATAGTCAAAGAAATAATACGTGGCGCGTGCGGTTTATAATCCTCACGTGGCGCACCTATTGTTTTCTTCATCTCACCAAGGATATGAAGACGAGCTTCTTTTGCTTGATCCAACGCTTGAGTCAACACTTCCCACTTTAAGCCATTGATCTTTAAATCCATCTGACAAGCGACGATACCTTTTTCAGTACCTGTTACTTTAAAGTCCATATCTCCCAAGTGATCTTCATCTCCTAAGATATCGGATAGAATAGCATACTTACCTGATTTTTCGTCTGTAATCAATCCCATTGCAATACCAGAAACAGGCGCTTTCAATTTAACCCCTGCATCCAACAATGCTAAAGTTCCAGCACATACAGTAGCCATTGATGACGATCCGTTAGATTCCAAAATATCGGAAACAACACGGATAGTGTATGGATTTTCAGAATCACTAGGAAGCACTTGTTTTAAAGAACGCATAGCTAGGTTACCATGACCGATCTCACGACGACCAGCACCTCTGTTCGGTCTTACCTCTCCTGTAGAAAATCCTGGGAAATTGTAATGCAAAATGAATTTATTATACCCATTGATGAAAGCACCATCGATCATCTGCTCATCGTCTTTAGCACCTAAAGTAACAGAAGTCAACGATTGTGTTTCACCACGTGTAAACACTGCCGAACCGTGAGCTGCAGGCAAGTAATCCACTTCAGACCAGATTGGACGTACGGTACGTACATTACGGCCATCTAAACGAATTCCTTCATCCAACACCAAATTACGTACAGCATCATACTGTACATCGTGGTAATATTTCTTCGCTAAGAATTTTGTCTCTTCATCCAGTTCTTCACCTAATGTTGCGAAAAATTCTTCACCGATAGCAGAGAATTTCTCTGAACGCTCGTGTTTAGTAGATCCGGATTTTGCAATTTCATAAACCTTATCATAAGTTGCCGCAAAAATAGCTTCGCGTAACTCTAGATTTGAAGGCTCATGGTTAAATTCGCGTTTTACTTCAGAACCAACAAGCTTAGTCAACTCCAACTGAGCAGCTACTTGCTTTTTGATAGCCTCATGTGCAAAAGCAATCGCTTCTACCATTTCAGCCTCTGAAATTTCATTCGCTTCTCCCTCAACCATACCGATATCCTGCGCAGAACCAGCTACGATAAACTCTAAAGTCGCTTTTTCTAACTCTGAAAGACGAGGGTTAATTACTAATTGACCATCAATCTTTGCAACACGCACTTCTGAAATCGGACCATTAAAAGGGATGTCAGAAACAGCAATAGCTGCTGATGCTGCCAAACCTGCTAGCGCATCTGGCATAATATCTTTATCTGCAGAAATCAATGAAATCATCACTTGAGTATCCGCGTGGTATGTCTCTGGAAATAATGGACGCAAAGCTCTATCTACCAAACGAGAGATTAACACCTCATAATCCGACAGTCTTGCTTCACGACGTAAAAAACCACCTGGTATACGACCTGTTGCCGCATATTTCTCTTGGTAATCTACCGATAATGGCAAAAAGTCAACACCCGCTTTAGCTTCTCTGTTTGAAACAACAGTAGCTAATAGCATCGTATCACCTTGCTTTAATACTACAGATCCATCTGCTTGCTTCGCTAACTTCCCTGTAGACAACTCGATTGGAGGTTGGCCACCGCCCATCTCAATCGTTACTTTCTTTTCGTTATAACTCATTTTGTTTTCTTTATCAGTGCATTTTCCTCTTTACTAATATGATGCACTTTGTTTTTTGACCTTTAAAAATCACCACAAAGGTAAATAAAATTTAGAGTAAAAAACGGAGTAAACAAAACTTTCATACCTCATTTCACTTCACAAAATGATTCATAAAAAAAGGCCGTCCAATATTTGAACGGCCTTTTAAGCTTTTCACTGTATCAAGCTTACTTGATGATATCACGTAAACCTAGACCTTTAATGATCGCACGGTAACGGTTAATATCTTTTTTGTACAAATAAGCTAATAAAGCACGACGCTTACCTACTAACATCTGTAGAGAACGTTGTGTGTTAAAATCTTTTCTGTTTTTTTTCAAGTGCTCAGTTAAGTGAGCAATTCTCTTTGTAAATAAAGCTACTTGTCCTTCTGCAGAACCTGTGTTTCCTGCTGCTCCAGCAAATTCTGCGAAGATATCAGCTTTGTATTCTTTACTTAAATACATCTCTTGAATAATATTAAAGCGTTATAAAATTTATTAATTGCCTGCAAAGGTAAAAACTTAGATTGAAAGAACAAAGATAAAAGAACAAAGACTTACCTCGTCTTTGTTCCTTGCTCCTTTTTCATCATTCCAAGGACTACACCTTTACATATATTTTCTTCTGATCAAGCCAATAGCAAATAATCCACATAACCACCAAAAAGCAAAGTGAATAGATAAACGAACCTAACTCTGTAGGCCCAGGAATCTGCGCACAGACATTCTTATAGAACCAAGAAAATGGCGTTGTAAACAAAGCTTCACCATTTTCTCCTATGCCATTTGGAATACGAATCAACCCCGTTGCTTTCGGCAATAGTCCACTCAATACAAAGATGAACAACGGATTTTTTCCAAATACATCAAAAAACTGAGTCAATTTATTCTTTACTCCCTGTACTTCAATATACCAGATCATCCCCCCAATGGTCATAATACCTAAGCCCGTTGTATATAATACATAGGAACTGCTCCATATTTTCTTGTTAATAGGAAAACCTAGTGACCATGCCCAACCTAAGACCACCAAGATAAACCCAGTTACGAACAACCCAGACAACAATTTGAAATGGGGTTCATTACTTTGTGGCACTTTCGTCCACAACCAATTAACCTGTCCTTGGTTCTTTATAAAAGTACCCGCCAGATATCCAAAGACAACCTGTACAACGGCAGGTATCGTACTCAACAATCCCTCTGGATCAAACGGCACACCTTCCCCTTTATACATATGGGCAACGCCTAGAATCTGTTTATCATAGACCGTACCGAACCATCCCTCCAAGGAGTAAGGATCTCCTGTACCCAAGAAAGCACAAAGCCCCCAGTAACCAAGCAAAATAGCGGCACTCATATAGATTAAGGTTCGTGGTTTGAAATAGTATGCTAATACAGATGCAAAGAAATAAGCTATTGCTATCCGCTGCAACACACCGAAGATACGCACACCTTTAGTAGGATCTATACTGCTCACCCATTCTCTAAATTGCAATCCGGCGTCGCCCCACTGTACAAAAGGGAACCAATTCAGCCCCAAACCAATCAAAAAAATCAGAATAGTCCTTTTGACCACCTTCTTCCAGAAAACACCAGCACCTGCATCTTGCATCCTAGGAATGACAAATGACATCGCATTACCAACCGCGAACAAAAAAAACGGGAACACCAGATCCGTCGGTGTGCAGCCATGCCAAGGAGCATGTTTGAGTGGTGCAAACATCGAAGACCATGTACCAGGATTATTTACCATTATCATCAGTGCTACTGTAGCCCCTCTAAACACGTCCAAAGAATAATATCGTTGCTTCATAATTTATAGCGTATTGCACGAAGTTACTATTTTTCGTTTTAAATCCGCAAAAACAGACAAAGGAGTTTCATTATATTTTTCTCCTATCGACCTCTTGTATTGTTACAAAAAAATCATTCAGAAGATCACCTGGACAATTCATCACTAAAAAGTCAGCTGCCATATTTAGCATTAGTTTGTCCATTACGGCACATTACAGTATTAAGGGAGCGAAACTTATTAAAAAAATTAAAAAGTATTTTGATGTTAAAATATTTTTAACATATCTTTATCAATATATTAAATCCACTTATTTACAATGCTATAGCTTCTTAACAGTGAAAACGCTCAATCAGGCAATATTGTCCGCTTTATATTATCAAACTCCGCAATCTATTGCTGAGTTAAGTAATGCTATTGGGAAAAGTGTTCCCAATGTTACTCGAAGTATACAAGAACTCCTCAAATATAATTTGATTAGTTCTGAAGGACTTGCACCATCTACTGGAGGCCGGAGAGCGATACATTATTCGCTCAACATAAAAGTTCTACCTATCGTATTGGCTATCGCTATCGACCAATACAACATGAGTATATCTTTAATAGACCTTACAAATCGAACAATTAAAGAGCAAAAGCCTATCAACCTACATCAGAACGAGGGTTCTTTACAAAAGATTATAACATCAATTGATTCATTCTTAGAAAATGAGAATAAAGACAACATTTTAGCAATAGGCATTAGCATGCCAGGTTTTGTAGACTCAGAGAAGGGTGTAAACTCTTCTTATGCTATTACAGATTCCTTATATAATATCAAGGATGCTATCGAAAGACATCTACAGATTCCGACCTACATAGAGAATGACTCTACAGTTATTGCCATTGCTGAACATCAATTCGGAAAAGCAAAGGGATCCGATAATGCACTTGTTATAAATCTGAATTGGGGGGTGGGCCTAGGCATGATATTAGAAGGTAACCTATTTAAGGGACACAGTGGCTATGCAGGTGAATTTAGCCATATCCCATTGTCGAACCAAAATAAATTATGTTCTTGTGGCAAGCGTGGTTGTCTCGAAGTAGAGGCATCACTAATTGCTGCCTTAGGCTATGCTAGCGAACAAATCGAGAATGGACAAATTTCTCAGCTAACCGCCAACTATGGCCAAGAAGGCAGGATAAGTATAGACCAACTCATAGCTGCTGCACTTAATGGTGACCAGGTTGCCATCGAATCCTTTGCCAGAATTGGCTACATGCTAGGAAAAGGTATCGCTACGTTGATACATATCATCAATCCAGAAAAAGTCATTATTAGCGGAAAAGGCTCAGAAATAGGACAGATACTACTACCTCAAATACAGGCATCCATGCTCGAATTCAGTATACAGCGCCTGTCAAAGGACACAAGCATAGAAATTTCCACATTACACAATGCACAGATAATAGGGACTGCTTCTATAGCAGTATCCTCATCAAATTGGGAAGTATTACACAAGAAACAAACAGAAACGAACTAAAACTAAAATTTATGAGCAAGTTTTATCTTAAATGTTGCAGTCTATCTATCCTTATGCTCCTATGCATATCGATGGTATTTGCACAGCAATCTGTCACAGGGATAGTCACAGATGCATCTGGCCCCATAAAAGGAGTAAGTGTATCCATTAAGGGCACCAATAAAGCGACACAGTCGGATAGCCAAGGCGCTTATTCGATACAGGTCGAGACAGGACAAACATTACGTTTTTCCATGATTGGTTATATTTCACAGGAAATCATCGTTGCGTCAGCTAAAACGATTAACGTCTCTTTAGTTAGCCAAGAAGGGGCGCTAGATGAGGTTGTTGTTACAGCAATGGGAATCAAGAGAGAAAAGAAAACATTAGGTTATTCTTTTCAAGATGTAAAAGGCGACCAATTAGTGGATGCAAAAGAAACCAACATCTCCAATGCCTTAGTCGGAAAAGTTTCTGGTCTACAGGTCGTCAAAGGCTCTGCTGGCCCAGCTTCTTCTTCCAAAATCATTTTACGTGGATTCAATTCTCTGAAAGGCGATAATCAACCGCTCATTGTAGTGGACGGTATCCCAATGAATAACAGAGCTGGTAACCCCGACAAAAACAACGACTTTTGGAACCCTTCTACCGATTTAGGAAACGGACTAGGAGACTTAAATCCAGAAGATATAGAAAGCATGTCCGTACTTAAAGGTGGAGCCGCCGCCGCATTATATGGCTCAAGAGGAGGAAATGGTGTCATCCTCATCACGACAAAATCAGGTAAAGCACAAAAAGGATCGGGCATCACCTATTCCTCAACATTAGGTTTCGAAACCCTGTTTATGGTACCTGAATTGCAAAATGACTTTAGCCAGGGAAAAGATGGAAGTTTTATAAATACCTCTATGAACAGCTGGGGAGCGAAAATAGAAGGTCAAACCGTTACGGATTGGAAGGGCGAGAACAGTACATTAAGCAGTCATAATAATATTGGAAATTTCTTCAATACAGGAATCAACCACACACAAAGCATTGCTTTCCAACAGCAACTAAGTGATAACACGAACCTATACACATCTGCGACATATCTGAATGACAAAAGTTTAATCCCAGGATCGTCCATGAATCGCTTAAACCTCATGACACGGATGACCAACACTTTTGGTCCAAATAAGAAATGGTCCTCAGATGTAAAGGCTCAGTATATGAAAATTGATGCCAAAAACCGTCCCATTGCTGGTCAAAACCAATCCAACATGTATAACACGCTGTTCCTCTTCCCTAGATCACTGGATATTACAGAATTTCAAGCAGCAACACAGCCTAATGGAAAAATGCTTTGGTTCGGTAATGGTAAAGAGAGTAATCCATATTGGTTAGAAAAATACAGACAAAATAACGACAAACGTGACCGGTTTCTATTGAGCGGAAGTCTTAAATATGATTTTAACGAATGGCTGAATACAGAAGCTAAGTTTGGAACGGATATTTATTACACGACTATAGATAATAAAACATATGCAGGAAGTAAGTTGACTGATGACGGAAACGGAAGCTATTCGTACGGCACCAACAACTTTTACGAACACAATTACACCTTATCAGTAAATGCTAGAAAAGATAATCTTTGGGGAAAATGGGGTGGTGCAGCCTCTTTGTATGGTCAAATTATGTCTACTAAATCAGAATATAAAACTACAGACATAGGTCCTTTAAACGTCCCTAATGTATTCAGCTTTAGTAACGGGATCAGTAACCCTGATATCAAAGCCACACCAGGAAGGAAACAAATCAACTCCCTGTTTGCCACGGCTGAAATCAATTATGACAATTTCTGGTTCGTCAACCTGACCGGTAGGAATGACTGGTCGTCCGCTCTAAGCAAGAAAAACCGTTCTTTCTTTTATCCTTCTGTAAATACATCATTGATTTTAACTGATTTGATTAATAAATCCGGTGGCAATCTACCGAGCTGGTGGAGTTATGCAAAGATACGCGGATCTTATGCCGCTGTAGGAAATGACCTTGACCCTTTTCAACTTCATAACACGTACAAGCTAGAAAAAGATCCTAATGGCAATACGGTGATGGCCAGACAGGATGTCAAATACAATGAAGATATCAAATCTGAATTAATTAAAACCGTTGAGGCTGGATTCGAAACCAGATTTTTCCAAAACCGTCTTGGACTAGACTTCACTTGGTACAAGACCAATGCGACCAATCAGATCATAGACGTACCTACAGATCCCATGAGTGGGTATCAACGTACCTACATCAATGCTGGAAACATTGAAAACAAAGGAATTGAAGTTGCTTTAAATGCACGTATTTTAGATAATCCAGAAAAACTGCTGTGGAGTATGGATGTCAATTTCTCCAAAAACAGGAACAGAATTATTGAATTATCAGACGCCATTAAAACATACGATTTGATTGCTATGGAAAACATAGCTATTAAAGCAGATGAAGGACATGATTACGGTGAGATTTTTGGAACTACCTACAAGAGAGTCGAAGACACTGATAGTGAGTTTTATGGACAAATGATCTTAGCAGCCAATGGCCTCCCTACAGAAGGAGCAGCTACTTTTTTAGGCAAGCAGAACCCATCAGCTCTTTTAGGAATAACAAATTCATTCGCTTACAAAAACTTTGGACTCAGTTTTCTAGTTGACGGGCGCTTCGGCGGCAAATTCTTCTCTGCGACGCAAGCAGCATTACAACAAGTGGGTACAGCCGCCGTAACGGTGAATAACGGGCTCCGTGAAAACATGGTAGTTGACGGTGTAGTTAGCGACGGTAGTGGGGGATATATCAAGAATACCCAATCCGTTACACCTCAACAATACTGGTCAGCACTTGGAGGCAACCCGAATCTAGGTATCACAGAACGAAATATGTATGATGCAACCAACATTCGTTTAAGAAATGTTTCATTAAGCTATTCAATTCCAGCCACTGTACTTAAAAATTCAATCGTACAACGTGCAAAAGTTGGTTTGACTGTAAATAATGTATGGATGATTAAAAGCTATGCAAATGGTATAGATCCAGAGTCTGTTTTTGCGATCAGTTCCAACGCTGTTGGCCTTGAAAACTTTTCTACGCCAACTGCACGCTCCTACTTCATTAACTTATCGATTGGATTTTAACCTAAAAGCGAACTAAGATGAAAAATAACATTAAAAAAATTGCTTTTATTCTAGCAATTGGCACAAGTATAGTGGGATGTTCTAAATTTGACGAGCTCAACACACATCCCTACAATGTAAATGACTCTCAGACACTCCCTGAGTATTTCTTTAACAAATCCCTGACAGATGCACAGCAGGACCCTAATATAGCAGAGCGTATTTTTGTACTAGACTGGAAAACGGCAGGAAGGCAACACTTATACAATGGACTTTCTGTGGGGGCTGCAAGTGACTCTTGGTCTTCCGAGTATTGGAAGTATTCTAGTCAATGGATTGGCAATGCAACATTAGCCATCCAAAAAGCAGAATCTCAACTGGTGAATAATGCTGGCTTTGAGTATACTTCGAATATGCTCCAAGTGGCCCGTATATGGCGCGCTTACCTCATCACAGAGCTAAGTGATAACTTTGGTCCTGTTTCTATCGAAACTTCAAATGGTGTGAATCCAACCCCAGTATCAACAGAAGAAGTATACAACTTTGCTTTGGCAGAGCTCAAAGACGCCGTAAGCAAAATAAACACTTCTATTACTACTGATAATACCATAAAAAAATACGACAGGGCTTATCAATTTAACTGGGAAAAATGGCAGAAGTATGGTAACTCTATGCGCTTACGTCTTGCTATGCGTTTGTCAGAGGTGAATCCAAATAAAGCAAAGGAAGAATTTGAGGCGGTAGTTGAATCTGGTATTTTTATAAAAGATGCTGAGGACAACTTTACGGTAGCAGAAAAATCTGGCTGGGATGGGCTTACAGGTGTCATGTCTAGATCATGGAACTATCAACAGCTATCTACCACACTAAACAATATTTATATAGGACTGGGTGGAATCTCTTCTTCTTCTCAGTTAGGGGCCAATATGCAATCAGCAATCAGAGATGAAGATTATATTGGTAAAAAGTATGACAAGCAATTCACAACACTTACCAACGACCCCTCAGCAGGCTATTGGCTAGATGGCCTTCCTAACAAGATAGACCCAAGGGCCTACAAAGCATTCTTTATACCTGGAGATTTTGAAAACCCTAATTTTATCAGTGGTAACGACAATGCTAAAGTGACCAAAAGCTATTTAGTTAATGCCCCTGGCGACACGGTCAAATTGGACACCAAGTACACTTGGAATGCATTTGTTATTGGGAGCTGGGGTGAAAAAGGAAGTAAAAATAACATGTATAACATCCCGGACGGGAAATTACCTGCATTATCTCAGGACTTTCGGGCATCCACAAATTCGCGTATTTTCTTCGCTAATTGGGAAACGTATTTCCTACTGGCTGAAGCTTCATTACGCGGCTGGAAAACTAACACTTCTGCCGAGGATGCATATAAAGCAGGCGTAAAAGCCAACTTTGATTACTGGAAAGTAGGCCAATATGCAGATCAATATCTTGCTTCGGAAGATTTTAACCGTGTAGGGACGTCGGCAAGCTTTACCCATGTGGCCGAGCCATCGGCAAGCATGCAAATGAAATACATTAACGGCTACACGGGTAACGCTGAGACAATAGCAATTAAATACCCTACAAATAATCTATATAAAAATGGTACAGTAAAAAACGACCAACTAACCAAGATTATTACCCAAAAATTTATTGCGAACCTACCTTGGTTGCCACTAGAGTCTTGGAATGACCATAGAAGATTAGGTTTACCATTTTTTGAAAACCCTGCTATAGAGGTCTCTTTAACCCAAATGCCGGATTTAACTCAGGCTAACTACATGACAAATAGTATTAAATTCTACCCTCAAAGATTACCGTATCCATCTAACTTTAAAAGTGGATCGTCACAAGGGTACAATACCGCTGTGTCACTACTAGGAGGAGAAGACAAAGTCTTCACACCGCTTTGGTGGGCCAAACAAAATTAATCCCACCAACAATTCTATCCCCGTTGCTCATCACAACGGGGATTTTGGTATTCTATATTCTCTTCCTTTATTTAGTCAAAAACCGCTTTTTTCGGTATATTGCTAAGTGAACTAACCTTTACCATCATGCATTACAACCTATTAAAGATTTCTTTAATATTTCTAATGTGCCTCAGCACACATTTACAAACGTTTGCCCAACCTACTTCCATAAAGAGTCAATGGTTTCAAGAAGCTCGATACGGCATGTTTATCCATTGGGGCCTATACAGCGCTGCTGAAGGGCTTTGGAAAGGAGAAAAACTACGCTATCTGAATAACTATGCAGAATGGATAAGGTACCGAAATCGTATTTCAAAAGAAGAGTATGGCGAACTGGCCCATCGTTTTGACTGGACTAAGATAAATCCGGAAGAATGGGTTCTACTCGCAAAAGAAGCCGGTATGAAATACATCATCATGACCAGCAAACATCACGATGGTGTAGCCCTGTGGGACACTAAAATCGGAGACTACTCCCTACCCCATTTATCTGGTTCCGACAGAGATATTATCAAAGAATTAGCAGATGCTTGTCGTAAACATGGCATGAAACTGGGCTTCTATTATTCCCATTGGATCGACTGGGAACATCCCTATGCCTGGGATCACAATCAAGAGCTAAAAGGCCAGGTAAGCGATGTCCAATTTGACCAGTATTGGCAAGAGAAGGTTATCCCTCAACTCAAAGAGTTACTGACCGATTATGGCGACGTCGCTCTGATGTGGTTTGACATGTGGATCCCCTATCAAAAATCGATTATCAAAAAAGAGCAACTATTACAAGTTGTCGAACTCATACGCCGTCTACAGCCTAACTGTCTTATCAATTCCCGTCTCGGACTGCCTACAGAAAAGAATGTAGTAGACTTTGAAACCTTTGGTGACAATCAATTTGGCACCACTTATATTGACCATCCTTGGGAAACACCTGCTACAATCGCACACTCTTGGGGATACAACGGTCAGGAGAATGAATGGAAATCGACGTCTCAGTTATTTCATTCCTTGATTTCCAATGTCAGCTTGAATGGTGGTCTGACCCTCAATATAGGCCCCCGAGCAGACGGAGAAGTGCCCTATGAAAGTATACAACGCCTCCACGAGGTTGGAGACTGGCTAAAAAACAATGGCAATAGTATCTATGGGGCCACGGGACTTCCACTCCGGGCAGGTCAACATGACTGGGGATACCTCACGACCAAGCAAGAAGGCACTTCAACTTTTGTATATGCCCAGGTCTTCAACTGGCCATTGGATCACACCCTACGCATCTCTGGAATCAAGACCGTGCCACAAGAGGTCTATCTGATGCAAGGCACAACAAAAAGAAAACTTTCATTTAAGTCTGACGGTCCCTTATTGCATATAGACCTGAAGGACGAAGAGCCAGACAACCACGTCTCCAATATCATACTACTATACAACCAACCACTGGCAATAGACCGCGATATTGTTGCAGAGTCGACTTTTGGAGGTTTTGCCCTCACCGCAACCAACCATCAGAACAAAGAGGTAGTTTTTGAAAAGTATGATGGAAAACAACCTAACCGTATCAAACTCGACGGAGGCAGAAAGGTTAGATGGGCTGTATATATTCCTGAACCAGGCTTGTACAAGTTGGACCTATCGGCCTACAACCCGCTCAAAACGAATAAAAGAGTCAGTATTATAGTAGATAAAACCACGATTGAAGGACTACTGGAACCAAATTCAATGATGGTAGCCGAGCCAAATGAGAACAATTACAATCCGGAGTTTACAGATCGACGGATAGGTGAGATTTCATTTCCAAGAAAAGGTACCTATACCATTGAACTCGCCAATGAAGGAACAGATGCGTTTTGGTTTAATCGGATATGGATCAATAAATAAAGAAAAAAAACTATTACTTCACATTTCTTAACCTAAAATAGGATCAGCTTGATACCAACTAGGGTACACTTTATTACATAATAGGGATTTCATACGGACTTCATTCGGAGATAACAGGGACTTCATTCGGACTAAAGCGAATAAAACCCCTGTTATTTACCTGGTATATTCTGGTTTATTACTTATTAAATAGTAACGTAGTAACAACATGCTCCCTAGAGAGTAATACATCAGTACCAGCTAATTAAATTTAAAACAACATGGAAAGAGAAAATGGACTAATGGGCGATACTTTGCGCGTAGTTAAAGTAGTTTTTTAACAATGATGTAGATCCAAAATCAACATAAGAAGTCAAAGCAACAAGGCCTCCAGTGAAACCGGAGGCTTAATGTATCTAAAATGGGTTTTCTTGAAAACAGTATTTATCGTTCATTCGACTGCAGCGCAGCGAAACGAAGAGCCCTTTTAAGTTCTCTCACTTCTTGAGCGACTGCTGTGTTTCCCCCATCAGTGATTGCCGAAGAGTGAAAATATACGGCAGCCGTTTCACGTAAAACCTCCTCCACATTCGTTGAGCGGAGACCACCTCCCGGCATGATAACAATACGTCCTCCAGCGCGCTGCACAAGATGCTTTAGATTGGCCATCCCGTCCATCACATTCGGTTCACATCCCGAGGTTAGAATAGTGGTAAACCCACAAGAGATAACATCTTCCAAAGCAACATCCATATCTACAACATCATCAAAAGCACGATGGAACGTACAAGGCAAGGGAGAAGCCAATTCGACCAACGCTCTATTCTGTTCCATATTCACATTATTATCTCTATTTAATATCCCAAAAACAAAGCCATTGACATCCTGTTGTTTCATACGGATCAGCGCTCTTTTCATCTGATCAAACTCGTCCTCACTATACACAAAATCTCCCCCTCTTGGACGCACCATTACATTCAGATCGATATCGAGCTCTTTGCGAAGCGCGATAACATCCTCTATATTTGGAGTGGTTCCTCCCACCTCCATACCTGCACAAAACTCAATCCGGTCTGCGCCATTTTCTTGCGCAATCAATGCTGCCCGACGATTGAAACTTGCAATCTCTATATTAGCCATTCTTTTTTAGATAACAATTTGAAACAATAAGTTCGTTGCCCTTAGAATCATATTTCGCATAGTTGAAGCCTCCGTGGATACAATACGCACCGTATTCCCCCCTTTTATTCAAGGCAATAAATCCTACCTGTATATTATCCAAAGTCTTTTTCCGGTTATGGGTAAATGTAACGATTCGTTTTACCGCTTCCTCACATGCCTTTTGAGGAGCATAACCCTGCCGCATCAACTCCACGACCAAATGGCTTCCTACTGTACGGATTACCTCTTCGCCATGTCCCGTAGCTGTAGCCGCCCCGATTTCGTTATCTACATAGAGTCCTGCCCCGATAATCGGAGAGTCGCCCACCCTGCCGTGCATTTTAAAGGCCATCCCGCTAGTGGTACAAGCTCCAGATAGGTTGCCGTGGCTATCTAGCGCAATCATACCTATCGTGTCATGATTTTCAATATTGACTACCGGTTCATATTTGGCCGTTTTTAGCCACTCCTGCCATTCTTTTTCCGATTCGGCAGTCAAGAGATTTTCCTCTGGGAATCCCTGCTCTTTAGCGAATTGCAAAGCCCCATCTCCCACCAACATCACGTGAGGAGTTTTCTCCATCACTGCCCTAGCTACAGATATCGGGTGTTTAATATATTCCAATGCAGCTACAGAGCCTATGCCTGCATATTCGTCCATGATACAGGCATCCAGCGTCACTTTACCATCCCTATCGGGGCGTCCACCATATCCGACGCTCCGTTCTGTAGGGTCGGCCTCTGTAAGTCGTACACCCTGCTCTACCGCATCGAGAGCACGCCCTCCTTCGGACAGTACCTTCCAAGCCTCTTCGTTGGCCTTTAGACCAAAATCCCATGTCGACAGTACCACTGGCTTGTTCACTTTCTCTAACGACATCCCTTTTGACAAATTCGGAGCCAAACCTAGAGCCAGCGAGCCTACGCCTATCTTGCGTAAAAACCTTCTTCGTGAGTTCATCTATTTATATTATATTAATATAGGGCCATTAAAAGATAACAAAAGGCTATTCTCTAAAAGAACAGCCTTCATTAAAGAATTGAATTAGATTGCCTGAGTCTTCTCTCTCAACCACTCCGCCTCTTCCTCAGTCAACAACGGAGACAATTTGTCGTATACCCATTGGTTGTAACCGTTTAGCCAGTCGATATGACTTTGCTGCAACAGGTTCTTTTCAACTAAATCTGTGGCTATATAACAAATGGTCAGCGTTTCAAAGTTCATGAAATCTCCAAATTGAGAACTCTTATAGTTTGCTGATAACACCAGGTTTTCAATACGGATTCCGTGTTTCCCCTCTCGGTATAACCCAGGTTCGATGGAGGTAATCATTCCTTCTTCCAACGGTATATCCACATTGGTCGGATTGATGACTTGAGGTCCCTCGTGCACATTTAAAAAGAAGCCGACTCCATGGCCCGTTCCATGGCCATAATTGCGTAAGGTCTCCCATATAGGCCGTCTCGTAATCGCGTCTATCTGATAACCTCGGGTATTCTGCGGATATATCGCCTGACTACCTTCAATAGTACCTTTCAATACGATGGTATAATCTTCTTTTTCTTCCTGTGTAATATTACCCAATGACACGACACGCGTGATATCGGTAGTCCCAGTTTTGTACTGTCCACCTGAGTCTACCAACAATAGACCTGAGGGTTTTAATGTATAGTTGCTTGCCTCCGTAGCGTGATAATGTGGAAGCGCACCATGATCTAAATAACCAGCAATAGTATTAAAACTGATATCAACGAATCCAGGTTGCTCCGCTCTAAATCCCTGTAATTTCTCCGCAATTGAAATCTCTGATAATTCTTCTTTACCTAGACTTTCCTCCAACCACTTAAAAAACTTCGTCATAGCTACCCCATCGTTGACCATCGTATTTCTCACATGCGCTATTTCAGTCTTATTTTTGATTGTTTTCAAACTGGTCGATGGATTGATACGCTCTACAATCTTTACTCCTTCTCGGATATTGTCATATATTGCAAAACAAGTCCGTTTAGGGTCGATAAGGATGCTTCTGATTGATATATTCTTAACAAAGTCAAAAGCATCCGCATAATCCAGCACACGTACACCATGGTGCCCTAATTCTGAGATTGCCTCCTTATCCAGTTTTGAGGATTCTACGAAGAGAATAGCTTCCTTCTGTGTAACATATACAAAACCTAGCACAACTGGATTACATGGTACGTCTTGCCCTCTAACATTAAGCAACCAAGCCAAGTCGTCCAGTGACGATATAAAATGTCCTTCGACACGATATTTTTCCAAGGATTTCCGAACTTCTGCTAACTTAGAACTTGTATTCTGTCCCGTAGTACTTTCTTCTAACAGATAGGCTTTCACTTGTGGCAAAGCAGGTCTTCCCTCCCAGATTGCTCCAAGTAAGTCCACATGTCCATCGACCACTATTCCTCTAGGTTCTAAACTGCTCTTCACAGTCTGTGCAACGAGTAGAGATGCAAGATTTCCATCGAATGCAACTTTTGCTCCTTCTCCCAAACGCTGATCCAACCACTCTACATATTCTGCTGCTGCCTGCACCTTGAGTTTGACCAACTCAAATCCCGTCCCAGCAAGTTGTTCAGCAGCTTGGACGAAATAACGAGCATCAGTCCATAATCCAGCAAAATCCGGCGTAATTACCAAAGTACCCGCAGAACCACTGAAACCTGAAGTCCACTCAATACATTTATAACGTTCAGGGAGGTATTCACTAATATGAGGGTCCGACGAAGGAATAATATACGCATCAATTCCTTGCTCCTTCATTAAACCACGGACCTTGGTTAATCTTTCTAAATGTGACATATTTTTATAACTAAATATCTTCTGCAAGTTAGCGATTTCTATTCCTTTGCGGAACTACAGACTAGCTTTTCTTTCTGTAACAATCATCATATGCTAGCTTCACGATTATATTGGATATAAAAATGAATTTATTTAGGTTTGTCTAAATGCTATTATGATTATGAACACAAAACAATACGTTGCACTATTCTATTTTTCGCTACTCTCTATTACAATATCTTTAGCGCAGTCTGTCCAACAGAATCTAGACAAAGGATTTCAGTCATTCCTCGCCCAGCCAAGTCTGACCAACGGAATAGCGAGCTTACACGTCATAGACAGAAGCACAGGCAATATTGTATATGAAAAAAATAGTAATATCGGCCTCCCTACAGCTTCGACCCTTAAAGTAATAACGTCTATCACAGGCCTTGACCTTTTGGGAGCAAACTACAACTACAAAACGAGGCTCTATTATACTGGCACCATAGACAGTCTAGGCATCCTTCATGGGGACATAGTAATCCAAGGCTCGGGAGACCCTACCCTTGGAAGTGACCGTTATGAACAGACCAAAGGACAGACACTGCTAAACAAATGGGTAAACGCCATCAAAACTGCGGGCATTACAGCAATTGAGGGACGCATCATCGGTGATGACCGTCTTTATAACGGCCACGATATCCCTGGAGGATGGATATGGACCGATATGGGCAACTATTATGGTGCTGGGATATCTGCCTTAAACTGGCAAGAGAACAAAGCCGGAATTAACTTCCAAACAGGCCCCCCAAACAGTCCAGCAGCGATAATATCGACCACTACGAATCTATCTTACCTTCAATTAATCAATACTGTAAAAATCGGCAGGCCGGGCAGCGGTGACAATGTTTATGCTTATTCAGCCCCTTACTCCGAAAAGATATACCTTCGCGGCACCTATGGGCAGGATTTAAAGAAAACGATTGAGATTTCTCTTCCAGACCCTGCTTTCGCACTCGCTTTCGACCTCTCCAAAGCTATCGACGCCTCTGGA
>JBEBQJ010000056.1:0-26405 GCA_040395455.1 Sphingobacterium yanglingense
GGTTGAGCCGACGTGGGGAGGAGGGATAATAACATACACTTTACCAAAGAGCAAATCTTTGTCCCATGTCGTGGCCGAGGTGCATATGCCAGACGGTAGGGTAAAGCAGTTTATTTCGTCTCAATATACGACGACAATTGAAGTGGAGGGTTTACCTAAAATTGATACTTATAAGGTCGACGTTTATGCTGTAAATAAAAGTAATCATAAATCTACAGCTGAAAGGGTCGAGTTTACATGCCTACAGCCTCCTTATCTAAAAGTGTTTGAGAGCCTTAAAATGGCTCCTGATTTTGGGGGGATCAATGTGAAATGGGAAGGAAATGATTCGGAAGCACGATTGGGGATGGTTATCATGCATAATGACTCGCTAGGTGATTTTGTACAGTATGGTTCTGAATACTCTACATTAGAGAAGATAAGCCATTCTTTTCGAGGGATGAAGTCGGAGGAAAACAGGTTTGGAGTATTTATTAAAGATAGATTTGGTAATGTTTCGGACACGGTGTACGCAAGTCTGAAACCCTTATTTGAGACGTTGATTCCAAAAACAAAGTTTAAGGAGGTTCTCTTACCAGGGGATACCCCAATTTGGCCAGGTGAGTCTTATATCCAATGGCGCTTTTTGTGGGATGATGTCGTTATTAAAGATTATGACAATCCCTATTCTTCTACGACCTCAAAGTATTTTGTTTCTTCTAATCCTGCAGCATTACCTCAACATATTACCATAGACATCGGTGATAAATATTTGCTGTCTAGAATGAGGTTGAACAATTATTATCGTTTTTCGGATCGTAATCCGAAAAAATATGAAGTCTGGGGCCATCCAGGACCTCCTCCGGCAGATGGGAGTTGGAACGGATGGGTCAAACTTGGTGAACATGAGCAATTCAAACCATCGGGGAATGTTGCGGGAATAACACCTGTAACGGCGGAGGATAAGAAATATTGGTTGGATGGTGATATGGTGAGTTTAAAAACTGATGTGGGACCGATACGGTATATCCGCCTTAAAGTATTGTCAAACTGGGCAGGAACCGCAAATTTTGCGCTTCATGAGCTAACTTTTTGGGGTAGTAACTAATAAAGACAAAAGACATGAGAAATAGTATAAAATATACGTACTTGTTGGTGTTGGGGATTGTTTTGGGCTGCGCCAAATCAAACGACTACACAAAGTACTTGGAGACGGGAGAAATCCGCTATGCAGCAAAACCAGAGGCGTTGAAGGCGTATCCTGGAAATGAACGCATCAAATTGAGGTGGGAGATTTTGTCCGATCAGAATATAACTAAGGCGAAAATTTACTGGCGAAACAAATCAGATTCATTGGAAGTGCCAATTGTAAGAGGTAGCGGAATCGATACGATAACAGTTATTGTACCATTAAAAGAGGGAGCGTATAGTTTTGATGTGGTACACTATCACGAAGACGGTGTACGGTCGTTGGCTAGCAATGTAAGTGCTACGTCTTACGGACCAAGCTATGTGAGTACCTTAATGAATAGGACTTTAATATCCCATTCTTGGACTCCAGCGAATCAGGGAATAGTTATGAATTGGGGAAGTAGCGAGAGTACATCGATAGGGACGAAGGTGAATTATATCAATATCAACAATGACCCAAGAGAGTTTGTAGTGGGGGTAAAGACGAATAGCTCGAGCTACACAAGGTTGTTGCAGGGGAGTATTTTGGAGTACAAAACGATGTATAAACCTGATACACTAAGTATCGATACATTCTATAGTCCAATCAATACAGTGCGTGTAAATTATTAATACAGATTATATAGTTAAATGTTGAAAATCAATTGTTTTAAAATAGGTAAGTTCGTATTTACAGTGGCTATTGTGGTTTGCTGTGCTGTAAAATCGGTAGCGCAGTTTTCGTATCATGGACCACAGGTATTTGCCGCAGCGATACAGGGAAGCCATTTTCTAAGTGACGGTGAGGGCAAGGAATACGTGTTTACAGTGGTGCGTGGTGTTCCGGCGCGTTTGATCGGCTACGAGCTGAATTCTAATACTATGATTGTCAATTCCTTGTTGCCAGGTACGGATGGAGCTTGGGATATGGAGGTCTCATCAGATAATAAGGTGTATATTTCGGGGAATGGGAAGATGTATTCCTATACATTAGGGGATGCAGAGGCGAAGGATCTAGGGCAGGCTCTGCCTAACCAAAAGGTGATTTGGGATTTGGTGGCTGGGAGAGATGGAAAGATATATGGAGGTACCTATCCCGGGGCTCAAGTATTTGAGTATGACCCCAAGGTTGGATTTAAGGATGTGGGAAATGGTGCTTTGAAAGCCAGCGAAGAGTACGTAAGAAGTATTGCTTATGATGAAAAGAATAATACAATATATGCGGGGCTAGGGTCGCACGCTGCTTTTGTAGCGCTAGATCTAGTATCAAAGCAAAAAAGAGACTTATTGGCGAAGGAAGATAGGGATCATGAGTTTGTATATGACATGGAGCTGATTCCTGGACTGAAAGGAGGTGATAGGATCTTTGCTTGGTTAAATAGTGCAAAAGGCTTAGAAACGTTCGTTTATAATCTGAACTCGGGTAAATATGAACAGCGCCTTCCATCGATAGAGATAAAATCGATGGTGAGGGATTATAAAACGCAGAAAGTATATTATGCGGCGGGCGGTAAACTGTATGTAATGGATTTTGCTGAGGTTAAGCCTACGGCTAAAGAAGTTGCAAAAATAGAGGGGAGAGGCAGGGCTGGTTTCTTGGATAAGCAAGGCCATTATAAAGTATTGACCAGCACGCATAAAGTGTTGACCATTAATGTGAAAACCGGACAGGTTGTAAGAGAGGTGTTATTGGATGTCCCTAAAGCGCCAATCAGTATACAATCTATTTTTTGGGGACCAGATGGAAAAGTTTGGAGTGCGGGCTACCTAGCTGGAAACCATGGTACTTTTGATCCTAAAACGGGAGAACATGTAGACTATCCCGGGCTTCATCAGACAGAAGGAATGAATAGTATGGGGAATACGATTTATTTTGGCAACTATACGAAAGCAGAGATATTTGCTTATGACGTGACCAAGCCGTGGAGTACCAGCCAGGGGAATCCTAAATTCTTGGGAGCGATTAAAAACCAGGATAGGCCGTTTGCGGTACTTCCCGTGAAAAGCCGCAGCGAGATGTTGTTTGGGACGATTACAGGTTATGGTCAGCTGGGCGGAGCAATCGCACATCTAAATGTGGATACTGAAAAACTGGAGAGTTTTGTAAATGTGATTCCTAACCAGGCGATTACCTCACTTATAGAGTTTGAAGGACATATTATTGGTGGATCTACAATCTTTGGGGGGCTGGGATCGGTACCGGTAGAAAATAGAGGTCGCATATTCGAGTGGGATCCCGAAAGCAAGAAGGTGTTATGGACCGATTCTATAGCGGATTATTGGTCTGTATCGGGGCTTTTTATAGGTCCGGACAAGGGGCTGTGGGGCTTTGCTGATGGTACGCTAATCAAATATGATCCGAAATCAAAAAAGACGCTCTTCAAAAGAGAAATCTATCGTTATAAGGACAAGCCAAGCCATATTTGGAGAAATGGTCTGGCTGTAACGCATCCCAATGGCTTGATTTACTTTACGCTTACCGATAGACTATATAGCTATGACTATGTTAAGGATGAACTGAAAGAACTCAGGGACAATGCTAGCCTGATGGTACTGGGAACGGATGGTAAGATATACTTCAGACAGGGGACAGATTTATGGAGTTATACTCCTGCAGAGTAATTTATATCTGTATTTTTAGAGTTTTGATTGACCGGTAAACGATTACTGGTTCTAAAAAAGCGGAGTTTGATTCAAACTCCGCTTTTTTTTATTGCTTGCTTAATGGAATGTGCAACTTTTTTGTAGTTTTGGTGCTGAATCACATGTCTGACAACCTACTAGAAGAAGAAAAGAAGCTCCTGTTAAAAATAGCGGATGGCGATAGGCATGCCTTTACGATACTGTTCAAACAATACCACAACTATGTTTATCTCTCTGGTAAAAAGCTGACCCATTCGGATTATTGGGCTGAGGAGGTGGTGCAGGATATTTTCTTTAAGATCTGGCAAAACAGGGAGCGGCTCGTCGAGATTGATAACTTTGGAGCCTACTTGAATCGTATTGTCCGCAATCATTCTTTCAATATCCTACGTCAAATGGCACAGGAGTCGAAGTCTAAAGAACAGATTATCCATAAGACGGAGATTGATATTAACCCGACTCAGGATACTGTACACTGGAAGGAGGCTACAGCGGTATTGGAAAAAGCATTACACACCTTAACACCTCAGCAAAGGATTGCTTATGAATTATGTCATCTCCAAGGATTGAAATATCAAGAGGCTGCGGAGCAGATGGGGGTGTCTTATGAAACTGTGCACTCGCACATGAAAGAAGCAATAAAGAAGATTCGAAATCATTTTAAGACGATGGGTATTACTTACACTTTATTATTTGCCCTGCTATTCTCTTAAGTTTCTTATTTAAAACTTTTTTTTAGTAGCTGATATTCAGGTTGTTGTTTGTTTTTCTGTCGATTTTTAAAAATATATTACTTTTCATCTCCCCATTTTTTGTTGTTATAGTGTCAATACAATTAAATAGGGGAAACTAACCTTACATATGAACACAAATAAGCATAGAGCATCTCATCAGCGGCTAGAGGATTTAATGACTCTTTATTTTGCACAGCGTATCAGTGAGGCAGAGCAGGAAGAGCTTTGGGGATATGTCAATGATCCTTTTTATCAGCAACAGGTGATGGATTTGATTCCGGATAGTACTACACTGGATCTGAGTGAGGGACGATTGGACGAAAGCCGGGCTGATGCAATCCTAGGGATGATTTTTGCCGAAGTGGATCGACAAGAGGAACCAGTTAAGATTTATGCGATGCCAAGGCCAATATGGAAACGAATGTCGGTGGCAGCTGCGGTTGTGGCGGTGTTAAGCATTGGTGCTTGGTTCTATTATTCAGAATCGAATGTAAAAAATACAGAAGAGGAGCAGCGTTTTGCTCAGGATATTTCAGCAGGGTCGGAAGGGGCGACTCTGCAGCTAGCCGATGGACGTATTATCGTATTGGGAGCTACTGCCGATGGTGAGATCGCGTCTGAGGCTGGTATAATGGTAGAGAAGGGAAAGGATGGCGAACTGACTTATCGTGTCGCAGATACGGAAGGGGATACGCAATATCCACATGTGCTGTCGACAGATAGGGGGCAGACGTATAGAGTATTACTTCCGGATGGATCTAAGGTATGGCTGAATGCAATGTCTGAACTGAGGTATCGTCCGAATCTAATGGAATCAGGAAAACGTATGGTGCACCTAAAAGGGGAGGCTTATTTTGAAATAGCAAAGGATATGGAGCATCCTTTTGTTGTCCGGTCGCAGAATCAGGATGTACAGGTACTAGGTACACATTTTAATGTCAATGCCTACCCGGATGAACCATTTATCGCTACAACCCTTCTTGAAGGTGCTATTCGATTGCACACGGATGGGACACAACGTCTGCTTCAACCAGGACAGCAGGCGATCAATAAGGATGGGCAAGTTCGGGTGAGAACGGTGAGTCTAGAAAATATCATCGATTGGAAGGATGGTGATTTTGCATTCCAGCAGGTGGACTTCCGTACAGCACTACGCAAGATCGAACGCTGGTATGATGTGGAGATGATATATGATGAGTCGTTGCCGACGGATTTGGAAGCGGGTGGTTGGATATCGAGGAAAAAGAATTTGTCATCGGTTCTTCGGTTTATCGAGTCGACACAGATTGTGCGTTTCAAGGTGGAAGGGCGTAAGGTCTATGTCTCACGCTATTAATGGGCTGAACTAAGGAAATCTAATTAACTAACAATAATTTACCATTTATTAATGAATCAATCAACGAACAAGATGTGGTCCAAGCGGATGCTAGGTAGTGTGCCGCTAGGATGGCGAACCAAGTTGGGTAGTCTAGTCTTGACAGCTTGCCTGATGCAGGCGAACGCTATGGCTTTTGGTCAACGTGTAACGGTCAAGATGAAGGATGTTACGATAGTATCACTACTTAAAGAAATCAGAAAGCAGAGTAATCTAGATGTTTTTTATGATGCTAAAACACTCAATGATAGTTATAGGGTGTCGGTTGATATGAAAAATGTAGATGTCAAAGAGGTATTGGCTGTTGCACTTAAAGGGCTCCCATTGACCTATCAAATGACCGGTGAGGGAATTACTATTCGTAAGACGGCACAGAAAGGAGTGGCCACGACTCTGATCGAAGCACAGGCGACAGTAGATATGGAAGGCCGTATTGTTGGGCAGAATGGGCAGCCTTTGGGAGGAGCTACAGTATCCGTCAAAGGATTAGGGAAGAGTACGCAGACTAATGCGAACGGTAGTTTTGTGCTTAAAAATGTACAGGATGGTGAAATTTTAGTGGTCTCGTATGTCGGCTATTTGACGAAAGAATTGATTGGTCGGTCGCAACTGGGGAATATCGTATTGACGGTATTGGACAATCCATTGGATGCGGTTCAGGTGATTGGTTACGGTAAAACATCAAAGCGTTTGACAACGGGCGCAGTGGCTACGGTACGTACTGAAGAGCTCGAAAAGCAACCGGTGTCAAATCCACTGCAAGCCTTGTCCGGAAGAGTTGCCGGGGTGTATATTAGTGAAGGTTCCGGAGTGGCTGGAAGCGGTATAAGTATGGTGATTCGCGGTCAGAATACAATCAATGCAGGGTCTGAGCCATTGTACATCGTCGACGGCGTGCCGTTTACGGCTATTCCTACAGAGTTAACATCTGGAACACCTGTCCCTAATCCACTTTTAGGGGGAAGTTTTAGTCCCTTTGATAACATTCCGACAAGTGATATTGAGAGTATTGACATCTTGAAAGATGCTGATGCCACAGCAATCTATGGGTCACGTGCAGCAAATGGTGTGGTAATGATCACCACTAAGCGAGGGAAGGCCGGCGCGATGAAAGTAGGAGTGAATGTGTATACTGGTGCTAACAAGATCACGAATGGGCTAAAGATGTTAAAGACGGAGGATTATCTTAATATCCGTAGAAAGGCTTTCGAAAATGATAAAGTCACTCCTACATTGGCCAATGCTCCTGATCTTTTGAGCTTTGGTGAGGGGTATACTGATTTTGTTGACCATGTAATGGGCAATATGGCTGGTGTGACTGACGGTACGGTCAGTTTCTCGGGAGGTTCGACGCTGTCACAATATCTTATCAGTGCTAATTATAGACACCAAACCGCAGTGTTTCCAGGTAGTTTTAAAGACAATAAGGCTACATTACGTTTTAATCTGCAATCGCAAACTGAGAACAGCAAGTTTTCCGTTAACCTGTCTGGAGCTTATACTAAAAACATAAATAATCTTCCTTCTGCAGGTGTAAATAGTATATATGCCCTGCCGCCGAATTTACCGTTGTATAAAGAGGATGGAAATCTGTATTGGCATAATAGTTATGCGAATCCTGTGGCAGCTTTATTGGCTCCGATGGATGTGAAGACGGATAACATATTATTGAACAGTAGTTTGAAATATACGATTATTCCGGGGTTGGATTTTAAAACGGATGTGGGATTCAATCGTATTAATTTGGAAAACACTCGCGCATTGACACGGAATTCGCGTAATCCGAATACAACTAGTACTGGACAGGTGACTTATACGACGAACTATAACCAAAACTTTACTTTTGAGCCACAGTTGACTTATCAGCATACGCTTGGACCAGGTCGCCTAGAGTCACTCTTGGGAATGACATTTATGTCAAGACAATCTGTACAGCCTTTACTGATGATCGGAACGTTTACGAATGATTTATTGTATAACCATATTCCTTCCATTAAAACACAGTTTCTGAATAGCGGTAATGTGGCGAGTAAATATATGTCCGTATTCGGACGATTGAACTATGTCATGAATAATCGTTATATCTTGAATTTGAATGGTAGAAGGGATGGTGCATCTCGTTTTGGACCAGGTAAAAGGTTCGGTGATTTCGGAAGTGTGGGGGCAGCTTGGTTGATCAGCGAAGAGTCTTTTGTTAAAGAACAGTTGCCTTGGGTGAGCTTTGCCAAAATTAGGTCTAGCTATGGTACTATAGGTAATGAGCCTACGGAAGACTATAGGTACATGTCTCTTTATACTTCTTCTTTATTTGAAGCAAACTACGATGGGGTATCTACATTGAATCCGGAAAGACTGGGTAACAAAGATTTCCGTTGGGAAGTGACGCGGAAGCTTGAGGTTGCTATGGATTTGAATTTTATTAAGGATAGGGTTTCATTGAGCACAGCCTGGTATCGTAATAGATCAAATAATCTATTGATCAATATTCCGATAGCAGCACAGACCGGATTTTCGGAATATATGGACAATCTAGGTGCCTTGGTGGAAAATAAAGGCTGGGAGTTCAATTTGAATACACAGAATATCAAGAAAAAAGATTTTAACTGGAGTTCTTCCATCAATTTTACTGTGGCGAAGAATAGGTTGGTCGATTATCCTGATTTAGAAAGTTCGGAATTGGCCAACACGTATGTAATGGGACAGTCTCTATCTGTAGAGCAAGGGTATCACTTTTTGGGCTTTAAGGATGGAATTGCACAATTTGAAGATTTAGATGGAGACGGTGTGATTTCTTCGGGTTCGTATGCTACCACTGGTATAGGCGACTATGTTGTAATGGGAAATACAGACCCTAAGTTTTATGGAGGTTTACAGAATAGTTTTTCTTACAAGAACTTTAGCTTAGACTTTTTATTCTCTTTTGTAAAAAAGGACGGCTATAATATTTATAACAGCTATACTTCTTATGTACCTGGTATGGCCAATAACCTGGTAGCTGATGTGTTGAACAAACCTTTTAGATATACTACACTCGGTAATAGTGCAGCAGCAATGGCTTATAATCGGTATAAAACATCCGATGCTACGTTTGGTGATGCTTCATTTATTCGTTTGAAAAACCTTTCGTTTAGTTATCAATTTGGAGAAAAGCAACTCAAATTCTTGAAACTGAAACAGCTTAATGTTTATGCTCGAGGACAGAACCTGTGGACGATAACCAACTATCTTGGGTATGATCCCGAAACGCTGGGAACAGCTATTCCTCCAATGAAAATGTATACAATAGGTCTTCAAACAAGTTTTTAATATTGTACAGTTATGAAACGTAAAATTATATATATAGGTATTTTAATTGCTTTGTTCACTAATGTCGGCTGTGAGAGCTGGATAGATGGTGGGCCACCAAAGCATGCCGTGAATACAGCGGATGTTTTTAAGGATATAGCTGGATTGAACGCGGCCATCGCAGGGATGTATACTATAGGAACCAACAATTCTATTGCGATGCTATCGGTTAATAATGGTTTGCTGGCAGATGACGTGGTTGCAAATGTTTCTTCTTATGAACCCTACCAGACCAATAGTCTAGTCTCCAATGAATGGACTATATCTGGTGTATGGACTAAGTTGTATTCTGGTATCTACAGGGCTAATGCTATTATCAAAGGTGTGGAAGAGGGGGATTTTGACGAGGATACCAAAAGAAAGGCATTGGGTGAGGCACATTTTATTCGCTCATTGTGGTATTTTCATCTGGTTAATCTTTTTGGAGATGTGCCTCTTGTGACGGAACTTGAATTGGAAAAGAATAAGTTGTCTCCGAGGGTGCCGGTGGCGAGTATCTATGAGTTGATTGTTGCTGATCTCAAAACAGCAGTTGATTTGCTACCTCCCAATTACACTGTAGGTAAGATACAACGTGTTAGAGCCAATAAATGGGCTGCAACTGCATTGTTGGCCAGAGTGTATCTGTATCTAGGTAAATATGGTGAGGCAGAGCGTCTGGCTTCTGAAGTGATAGCGCAGAGTAGCCTATATAAATTGTCTTCCAATCTGAACACGGTATTCACGCATGGTAGTGAAGAAACCTTATTTGCCATCGACGTATCATTGTCTGGAGCTACTTATGTCGGAAGTATGACTATCCCTAATCCAGGAGCAACGCCAATTATTGTGATACACCCGACATTATTAGCTCTCTTCGAAACAGGAGATAAGAGAAAGTCTGCTTGGGTAGGTCTCTCGGCAGGGCAAGACTTTTTGTCTAAATTTAAAGTAAGGTCGGGTTCAGGAAATGAATACGACGTTGTCCTGCGTCTTGCAGAACAGTATCTGATCCGAGCGGAAGCAAGAGCGCAACTAGAAAATATACAAGGGGCGGAAGATGATATCAATAAAGTGAGACAACGCGCGAATGTCGCTGATCTGGAGTTGACAGATAAAGAACAGGCTTTGCAAGCGGTGGCAAGGGAAAGAAGGTTGGAGTATTTTGGCGAATGGAGCCATCGTTGGTTTGATCTGAAACGTACTAAAAAAGCGGATGAGGTGATAGGCGCAATTAAGCCTGAAACCTGGAAGCCAACAGGTGTATGGTATCCGATACCAAGCCAAGAACGCAAATTGAATATAAATTTAACGCAGAACGATGGCTATGAATAATAGACTTAGAGTAGGAGGATGGTTGACGGAACGAATCGTTAAGATGAGGGTAAGGAGTATAATATTAGCTGGTGTGGTAGGTATCGGAGCGATAATTCCGCTAGAGTCAATGGGGCAGGAGATGTCCATTATAAAGGGACAGATTGGAAAACTGAACGGTAATAAAATCAAATTGAGTTATACGGTTCAGGGCGAGTCTCATGCTGATTCGACCTATTTGAAAAAGGGAAAGTTTATGTTTCAAGTACCTTTTGAAAGTGATGTCAATGCACGACTGCTATTGGAACATCGTGAAAAAAGTGTGGTCGTGGATACAAAGGATTGTTATTTGGAACAGGGCGTTTTTGAAATCAAATCTAAGGATTCGCTTTATAAAGCGGAGATTGTAAAGGGCGATTTGAATAAAGAATACCATAGTTTTTTAAAGTTTGTCGGTATCGAAGAGATGGTAAGTCTCAATAGGAAAACCAAGTATACACAAAGCGCAGATGAAATAGAGCGATTGAATGGGAGGAAAAAAGAACTATTTACTAATCTATACCCTAGTTATGAGCTGTTTGTAAGGAGCCATGATGATTCGTATTTCAGTATTTTTGCTTTAAAGATGTTGAGCTCCAGGGAGGAATATAAAGATAAAATAGAACCTTTATTTGAAAGTTTTACGGAACGATTGAAGCATACGTCTGAGGGGAAGGAGTTTAGTTATCAGCTTCAGGTAATGAAGGTTCTAAAAGTAGGAGAGTTGGCGCCTGATTTTGTACAGGCCGATACAGCAGGGTTACCGATAAGGCTGTCAGATTATCGAGGTAAATATGTTTTACTTGATTTTTGGGCTTCTTGGTGTGGACCTTGTCGGCAAGATAACCCAAATTTGGTGAAGGCTTACCATAAGTATAAGGGTCATAATTTTACCATATTGGGGGTTTCTTTGGATTTTAAAAAGAAATCCTGGACGGATGCGATACAGAAGGATGGCTTGGTGTGGACCAATGTATCTGATTTAGGATATTTTAAGAACGAAGCTGCTGTGAAGTATGCAATCCGGGCTGTTCCGCAGAATTATCTGATTGGTCCTGACGGACGTATTGTGGCTATAGGATTGCATGGGGATAGTCTGGATAAGACTTTGGTCGAGTTGTTGGGCGCACAATAGTATAGTTGTGAAATCGATATTCGTCATCTCTTTTGGTCGAAGTACGATTTGTAGCGTATAAAAATAGCGGAGTCTTAATCGGACTCCGCTATTTTTTTATCAGTTGCTGTTGAGGTAGTTGTTTTTGAATAAACTAGGTGTACTATCCTTAAATCGCTTGAAATGTCGGTAAAAGTTCGAGGTGTTCTCAAAACCACTTTCTTCGGCAATAGCTCCTACCTTCATATTTGTGTTTATCAGTAACCGGCATGCGTGGTTGATCCTGATTTCGGTTAGAAAATCATAATATGATTTCTGTGTTAGGTTTTTAAAGAAACGACAGAATGAAGTGACGCTAAGGTTACTTAGCTCGGACATCTTTTCTAAAGTTATATTGCTTTTAAAATTATTGAAGGTATAGTTGAATATTTTGTTGACCCGGTCATCATCAAAATTGTTGGAGGTAGAGACAGTATAATTGGGTGAAATGATTTCATAATCTGTATTGTTGCTCAATAAATCAAATATTTTTAATAGATATACAATTTTATTGATGCCCACAGATTCTTTCATCTTGTTCATTAACTTAACAATTTTCTGCTTGGACTCGCCTTGTATGATTAAGCCCTGGCGTGCCAGTGTTAATAGCTTTTGAACTTTTAGTGTTTCGGGAAGGTTTAAGAAATTGTGTCCTAGTGATTCGGGATGAAAATGTAACACAAGTGCTTCTACGTAGTATTCACTATCGGATTTAAGGTTGCACTTCCAGGTATGTGGGATATTGCTGCCTAGTAAAATAAGCTCATCTTTTTCAAAGTTGGCTATATTCTCTCCGATAAAGCGTATACCTTCCCCCTTAATGAGGTAGTGCAGTTCAATTTCGGGGTGGTAGTGCCATATAGTGCCGAAATGGGGCAATAGATCATGTCGGATTTTAAATGTATGGTCACTTGTCTTAGGAACTTGATGAAATTTTGCTTTCATAAATCATATACCTTATTTTCTTACTAAAGTTGTGAAAATGATATGAGATAATCAACTTTATGATAAAATGTTGGAATAACTGGCTAAATTATTAAACAAATACGCCTCAATCTTCTCTGATTTTTGTAATACCTATTATAAATTAGTTTACTATGGTATCAAAAAATAATAAAGAAGCAATCCTTGTCTGTAGTGGAGATCTAAGACCGGCAGCAAATCTTAACTGTTGGCCGATGCAGCAAAAAATGGAGGAGATGTTGGAAACAGCGTTTCAGAAATTAAACTGGACAATCAAACGGGCACATGGATACAATGCCGAAAAAGGACACGGATTTATCGATTATCAGTATGAGGGTATAAAGATATTTCGGAATATCGATAAAACAGCTCCTTTGATTGTGGCCGAAAGTGTATGGCAATATAGCCATCATGTATTGGCTGGTCTCATTGCGCATCAAGGTCCCATATTGGTTGTTGCCAATTGGGATGGTACTTATCCGGGATTGGTAGGTGCGTTGAACCTTACCGGGTCGCTTACAAAAGCTGAGGTAGAATATAGCTTTTTATGGAGCAAAGATTTTACGGATAAGTTTTTTATGGACAAACTGGAGGAATGGACGGAGAAGGGGACAATAACACATGACTATTCACATGTCAGCCCTTTTGATGGAGGTACACTAACGACAGCAGACCGAGAAATAGCTGAAAAACTTGCTCATAGGATTCTTGATGAAAGGATTGTAATGGGCGTGTTTGATGAGGGATGTATGGGGATGTTTAATGCGATAGTACCGGATGCCTTGATTCATAAGTTAGGAATATTTAAAGAACGATTAAGTCAATCCACTCTATATGCTAGAATGTTGACAATATCAGATCCGGATGCTGAAATGGTGTTGCAATGGATGTTGGCGAAAGGGATGAAGTTTGATTGGGGACAGGACGGTGCTACTGAATTGACTAGGGAGCAGACGATAGAGCAGTGTAAAATGTATATTGCTGCATTGCGTTTGGCAGATGAGTTTGGCTGTGATACAATAGGAATCCAATACCAACAAGGGTTAAAGGACCTTGTGCCTGCAAGTGATTTGGTGGAAGGACTTTTAAACAATACTGATAGACCTCCAGTGTATAATGAGTCTGGGGTAGAATTGTATCCGGGTAAGGCATTGCCGCATTTTAATGAGGTCGATGAATGTGCGGGTATAGACGGGTATTTGACGTACCATCTGTGGAATGAGTTGGGGCTAGATGGAGACAATACGCTTCATGATTTGCGCTATGGCGAAGACTATATCGTGAATGGGGTAAATGAATTTGTCTGGGTATTTTTGATTTCGGGTGCTGCTCCCGCTTCGCACTTTATTGATGGCTACCAAGGTGCTGATAGTTTACGTCAACCTGCTATGTTCTTTAAAAAGGGGGGAGGTACGCTACGAGGAATTAGTCGTCCAGGTAAGATTGTATGGAGTAGGGTATACATCGAAAACAACGAACTGTTCTGTGATATTGGTACAGGAAAAGTTGTCGAACTGCCTAAGGAAGAAACGGAACGCAGATGGAATCTGACGGATAAACAGTGGCCGATTATGCACGGGGTGCTGGATGGGGTAAATCGAGATCAGATGATGGCCAAGCACAAGGCTAATCATATACAGGTCGTTTATGTAGATGGTGATTTTGATGTTAGACGGGCTGCTGCCATAAAGGCCGCTGCTATAGAGGCGTTAGGTATTAAGGTCAATTTTTGTGGCATAAATTAAGACTATCACTATGGAGGAGAAATTGGTAATAGGAATGGATTTTGGTACCGATTCTGTTCGTGGTATTTTGGTCAATTCGGCTACTGGTACGGTACTAGCGACGGCAGTGTCGTACTTTAAGCGCTGGAAACAAGGGTTGTATTGTAACCCTGCAAAAGATCAATATAGACAGCATCCATTGGACTATGTTGAATCTATCGATTATGTCTTTGCGGAGTTGCTAAAAGACCTATCGCCAGAAAGAATAAAAAATATAAAGGCAATCGGAACAAATACAACAGGCTCTACGCCTGTTGCTGTCGACGAAAATTGTCGACCATTGGCACTATCTCAGGGGCTTGAAGAGAATCCTAATGCGATGTTTATCCTTTGGAAGGACCATACGGCCATTAAGGAAGCGGACGAAATCAATGAATTGGCAAGAAGATGGACTATTGATTATACGCGCTTCAGTGGGGGGATATATTCCTCGGAGTGGTTTTGGTCCAAAATACTGCATGTAAATCGTGTTGATGCGGAAGTTGCTCAGAAGGCCTTTACCTGGGTGGAACAATCGGATTGGATACCAACCTACTTGGCTGGAACAAAAAAAGCTTCGGAAATCAAACGGAATAGGTGTGCCGCAGGGCATAAGGCGATGTGGAATGAATCGCATGGAGGGTTGCCTTCGTCCGAGTTTCTGTGTTCGTTGGATTCTTCCTTTTATCATTTGGTCAATAGATTTTATACCGAAACGTATACGTCCGACGAGAAGTTTGGGACAATCGCCAATGATTTTGTAGAAAGATACGGATTTGATAAGGATACGTTGATTACTGTGGGGGCGATTGATGCACATCATGGTGCTGTGGGGGCAGGTAGTGAGGCCTATACCTTGATCAAGGTTGTCGGAACATCCACCTGTGATATGCTGGTCGTGCCAAAGGAGAATAATCCGCCCTTGGTAGAGGGGATCTGTGGACAGGTGGACGGATCTATCGACCCTGGAATGATTGGGTTCGAAGCTGGACAATCTGCATTCGGAGATATCTATAATTGGTTCAAGAAGATGATGCTTAAGCCTGTTCTCGGGATGGAGGGATTGAATCTTTCAGACCAACAACGGGAGGTGCTGGAAAACAGTTTCTTTGACTATATTACGAAAGAAGCGGCCGCTATCCCTTTGACTGCTGATGATATGGTATTTACTGATTATCATAATGGTAGACGCACACCGGATGCTGATTTTACTAAGGTAGCGACAGCTCATGGTTTTACCTTGGCTACTGAAGCAGGGCATATTTTTAAGGCTTTGGTAGAAGGGACGGCTTTTGGTTCTAAGGCGATTATCGATCGATTTCAATCGTGCAATATTCCGATAAAAACTGTTATTGCTACAGGAGGTATCCCTAATAAAGCGCCATATGTGGTTCAGGTATTGGCTGATGTGTTGGAGTGCGATGTACAGGTTGTAGATAGTGAACAAACCTGTGCTTTGGGGTCCGTGATATTTGCTGCAGTAGTCGCGGGAGTGTATCCTAATATTGCTGGTGCGAAAATAAAACTTGCAGCGAAAGTGTCAAAAACGTACCATTGTAACCCTGAACGTGCTGTTATCTATAAAAAATTATATCAAGCTTATAAAGAACTAACACAAATAGAATTATGAAGAATCTACCCATACTTGATATTGCCATAATTGTGCTCTACCTGTTGGCTATGGTGCTCGTTGGAGTTTATTTCTCAAGAAGGAATAAATCGGCCGATGAGTTTACTAGGGCTGCCGGACGAATACCAGGATGGGCCATAGGAATATCTATCTATGCGACATTTTTGAGTTCCAATACATTTTTGGGAGTACCAGGAAAGGCCTTTGGTGGCAATTGGAATGCCTTTGCCTTTAGTCTCTCGATGCCATTGGCGGCATGGTTGGCGACCAAGTATTTTGTTCCATTCTATAGAAGTACAGGGGAGGTGTCTGCGTACACAAACTTGGAAAAAAGGTTTGGGACCTGGGCTAGAACATACGCTGTAGTTTGTTTTTTATTAACCCAGTTAGCTCGTATCGGTTCTATTTTCTTTGGAATTTCCTTGACGTTGCAGGCTTTGACTGGTTATAGTATGGTTGTTATCATGGTGGTGACAGGGATTTGTATTGTCATTTATACGGTGATGGGGGGGATTGAAGCTGTAATATGGACTGAAGTAGTGCAGGGCATATTGAAGACCGTAGGGGCTGTTATCATTATTTATTTGGTGGTAAAAGAAGTGCCTGGTGGATTTAAGGATATCATTGATATGGGAATGGCTGAAAATAAATTTAGCTTGGGGACATTGGATTTTGATTTTGTCAATTCGTCTTTTTGGGTGGTACTATTGTATGGCTTTTTTATTAACCTGAATAATTTTGGGATGGATCAAAATTATGTGCAACGATACCACACGGCATCGAGCCCTAAAGAAGCGAATAAATCAGTATGGTTATGTGTATGGATTTACGTACCGGTTTCTTTATTGTTTTTTATTATCGGGACCTGTCTTTATACTTATTACATGCAAAATCCAGAGCTTTTGGATACAATAAAATTGCAGGCTGCTTCGGAACAATTGGGGCTTGGAATACAGACGCCACAGGTAGCGGAGTTGGCGGCTGCGTTGAAACCTTCTGATTATGGTGATAAGATCATGCCTCATTTCATGGTGTATATGATTCCGACCGGATTGCTGGGCTTGATTGTTTCGGCGATATTATCGGCGGCGATGAGTACCATCAGTTCAGGAATGAATGCTTCAGCAACGGTATTCACGGAGGATATTTATAAGAGGTATTTTAATAAGGATTCATCAGATAAAAATAGTCTCAAAATTTTATACATCGCTACTGTTATTGTCGGTGTTATTGGGATGATTTGCGGTATTGCAATGATCGGAATCAAAAGTCTTTTGGATGTCTGGTGGACGCTGTCAGGAATTTTTGCTGGTGGAATGCTAGGTCTATTTTTACTGGGCCTAATCAGTAAAAAGGCTTCTAATAGCGATGCTATTGTTGGGACAATAGTAGGGATCTGTGTGATTCTTTGGATGACATTTTCGTACCTGATTCCAGAAGATATGGCCTATCTACGCAATCCTTTACATGCTAACATGATTATTGTAGTGGGGACACTGAGCATATTTTTAGTTGGAAATATAAGCCGAAAATTAAGAACAAAATAAACTTAAAACATATTAAAATTATTATGATTAGGAATAATAAAGAATTTATTCCCGTGATGCTTATGCCCTTTCGTGAAGATAAGAGTATAGATTACGAGGCCCTAGAAAAACTCATCGAGTTCTATTTAAATGCAGGGGCACAGGGGTTATTTGCCAATTGTCTATCAAGTGAAATGTTTCATTTGTCCAAAGAGGAAATGATAGCGTCAGTTTCATTTATTGTGCAAAAAGTTGGAGGTAGGGTGCCTATTGTAGCAACAGGTACTTTTCCTGAGTCTATCGATAAACAAGCTTCATTTGTCAAGGAAATCTATGCAACGGGTATACAGGCGGTGATTGTAATAACGAGTCTGATGGCCGAAGAGAGCGACGATGAACTTACCTTTAGATCTAATATCAAACAGTTATTAACTTTGACCGGTGACGTACCCTTAGGGTTTTACGAGTGTCCTGTACCGTATAAACGTGTGATTGATCCCGCATTTTTGGGGGAACTGGTCAAAACAGGGCGCATTATGTATCATAAAGATACTTCTCTTGATATCGAGAATATCAAATCAAAAATCGCAACCACAGCAGGTGCTTCTGGTTTTGGCCTATATGATGCCTACATGGCTCATGCGGTGGATACGCTAAAGGCGGGGTCGGCAGGTTTGTCTTGTATACAGGGAAATTATTTTCCGGAGTTGATTGTTTGGTTATGCAATAACTATAATGATGAGCAGCAAATAGACAAAGTGAGCAAGGTGCAGCAATTTTTGATCGATAATATGGGTGTTATGCATTATGCTTATCCTACTTCGGCCAAGTATTATTTACAACTGATGGGGCTGGATATAACTACAGTTTGCCGCCGAACGGATATCGAGGAGTTGGATGCGGAAGCAAAGATCAAAGTAGAAAGATTAAAAGTGGACTATGAAAAACTGAAATCAGAAATCTAAATGATTATCTTGAGATCATTTCTACGGTTAGTCTTTTTTTTGAAAGAGTCGATGGTTTCATCGCGTAGAAGGGATGGTTTGAGTTTTATAAAATCTTAGAATATAATGAAGAGAAATATTATGCTATTGGTGATGCTATTGAGTATTGGGGCGGGAAACCTAAAGGCTCAGAAATATGCACATGTACCAGGAAATGTGGTTTGTTATCAGCCCACTTCTACACAGAAATATATTGGGTCGCCAAGCCTTGTAGTCATGCCAAATGGCGATTATATTGCTTCGCATGACTTTTTTGGACCACAAAGTTCTGAGTGGCAGCAAGCGGTGACAACCATTTACCGATCAAAGGATAAAGGTCGTTCCTGGAAAAAGATTACGGAGATTACGGGGGCTTTTTGGAGTTCATTGTTTGTCCATAAGGGCGAATTGTTTTTGTTAGGACCGGATAGACATCATGGTACGGTACTCATTCGTAAATCCTTGGACGGTGGTAAAACTTGGACTAAGCCTACAAATAAAGAGAATGGAGTATTGTTGACCGGTGAATTCCATTGTGCCCCTATGCCTGTGGTGGAGTACAATGGTCGTCTTTGGAGACCTATGGAAACAGCGCATGGTCCAGTTTTGAAATGGGGAGAACGCTATGGGGCAATGGTCATGTCGGCTTCAATAGATGCAGATCTGATGAATTCAAAATCTTGGCAGACCAGTGATGTATTGTTTTTTGATGGTTCTTATTTGAATGGTAATTTTACGGGATGGTTGGAAGGTAATTTTGTTGCTGGACCAGACAAGCAGATGTGGAATATCCTACGTGTAGATGACAAGACAACCTTGGACGAAAAAGCAGCAATGGTTCGGATTTCTGCGGATGGTAAGAAGCTGTCATTTGATTCTAGTAGGGATTTTATTCCTTTTGATGGTGGAAGTAAAAAATTCGTGATAAAATACGATGAGCAGAGTAAATACTATTATACATTGGCAAACTCTATCCCGCAGGAATATAGGACACTTTATCCTAAAAGAAAGAATCCGGCTTCCTATCGGAATGTTCTGATGCTTCGTAAATCTAAGGATTTGCGAAATTGGGAAGACGTAAAGGTAATCTTGGAACATAAGGATGTGATTAACCATGGGTTCCAATATGTAGATTGGTCATTTGAAGGTGATGATATGATTGTGCTTTGCAGGACAGCATATAATGATGGTAAAGTAGATGCAAAGAATAATCATGATGCTAACTTTCTGACTTTTCACCGTATCGAAGGATTTAGAAAATTATAAAATCATTAAACCTGGAAAAATGAGTTCATTATCTCGGTGTTTTTCTTTTAGTTTTTTACTTGTTATTTTTAATAGTTGCATGAACGAATATAAGGTGACAACCTTAACCAAGTCGGCCAGTGGCCATACTCTACACCATAATGGAGTGTTTTCTCCCGATGATGAATGGATTGTTTTCGATGGTCGTAATGATGATACAAAGATCGGTGAGACCTCGACAATCGGAATGGTCAATGTGAGAACTGGGGAAGAGCGACAGATCTATAAAACAAGCAATCAGACTGTGTTTGGTCCGGGCGTGGGAGCGGCTTCATTCAGTCCGAGAGAAAATACGGTGATATTTATTCATGGACTATATGATGCCAATCAAACAAGGCCATACGATATAACAAGACGGTTTGGCTTGGCGATACATACGGATGAACCTATGAAGGGTATACATATGGATGCCCGTGATGTAGTCGCACCCTATACCCCTGGCTCGTTACGTGGGGGGACGCATTCGCATTGTTGGAATGGAGATGGAAGCTTGATTAGCTTTACTTATAATGACGAATTTGTGGATCCAGACCTTCGTGTAGTAGGTGTCATGCTGTCAAGCGGACGAGAAATTGTTGTTTCAGAAGCTAATGGGAATAACAATGGTAAGCTGTACTCGGCAATTGTGAGTGATGTGGTGAGAGAGCCCAAATGGGGCTCCGATGAAATATCTAAGGCATTTGATGAGTGTTGGATTGGCAGTAGTGGGGGGGAGCAAATGGCCTTTCAAGGAAATACATGTAATAAGGAAGGTGAAACCATAACAGAAATCTATACTGTAAAAGTAGATCCTAAATTAGTTTTGAAGGATTCTGTAGCAGTGGGTAAGGGGGGCAATAGACCACAGGTACCTGATGGGATTCGTCAAACGAGGTTGTCTCGTACTACTAAGGGACTTTCTAATCTAAGACATTGGTTGCGTAGTTCGCCAGATGGACGATTTGTGTATGCGTTGGCTAAGGATGAGGATGAGCGGAATCAGTTGGTGCAATGCGAGGTTGCAACTGGAGAGTTTACGTACATATCGAACTTGGACTTCTCTATTGAATCGCCAATAAATATTGACTCCAAAGGTGAGAAGATTGCTTTTGTTGCTAATAATAATGTGTATGTATTTGATCTGCAGACAAAAAAAACGGAGAGGTTGACGGCTAATTCTGGAAATGATTTAAAAGTTGTTGGTGCGCCAGTATTTTCTAGAAAAGGCGATAAGATTGCTTTTAATCAATTCGTGGCCCGTGATGGAGCGGCTTATGTACAGATTAAGTTGGTAGATGTAATAAACTGAGATAACGGTTGTGTTATAGCGTTTGGTTAATACATTTTTTTGTCATAAAAAGAGACTCAAAGTGATTTTGAGTCTCTTTTTATATTTCTCCGCACATAAAGACTACTAATTAGGTGGATTATGTGTATATTTGTTTTTTAAATATTGAAAACATGAAATATCAATGCTTTTTTCGAATGTGTTGAGGGGATAATTAGGAAAGGCGGATTATTCCCAAAGACGCTAGCCGCAAGTTTTTAACCCATTAATTTTTGTTATTTTTAGTATGAATAGAGCTTTACATACAAGTCTCGTCTGGGCGACTATTGCCTTGGGGACAGGAAAAATCTATGCCCAATCTTCCCTTGTCGGAAGAGTTGTGAATCAAGAGGGACAGGTTATAGCAGGTGCTACAGTTACGGATCTTGCTACACAGGTCAAGACACAGACCGATGCTTCTGGACGATTTTCATTGAGCATCAAGGCGGATAAACCGCGTATTAGTGTTAGTTATATAGGATATGAAGAACAGGTCGTTGCGGATTTTTCACTTTCGGGAGATTTGCTAGTCACATTGGTTCCTGTATCGGAACAATTGGGTGAGGTTGTCGTCACAGCCTTAGGGATATCCCGAGAAAAGAAGGCGTTGGGGTATGCCGTACAGGAAGTGAAAGGTGCAGAGTTGCAGACAAGACCTACCAATGCTGTAAGTGCTCTTTCAGGAAAAGTAGCTGGTCTGCAGGTGATTTCTTCTGGAGGAAATATGGGAGGCTCTTCGCGCGTACTCTTGCGGGGTATTAACTCTATTGCGGGCAACAACCAGCCACTTTATGTCATCGATGGTACTCCTATCGATAACAGTGATCTCAACACGACATCGACTATCAATGGTAGTGCAGGAAAGGATGTTGGAAACTTGATTCAGGATATTAATCCCGACGATATAGCGAATGTAACGGTTTTGAAGGGGCCGACTGCTGCAGCATTGTACGGCTCGAGGGCTGCCAACGGAGTGATTTTGATTACGACTAAAAAAGCAGCGAAAGGTGAAAAGGTAGATATATCGGTTAATACCGGGCTTGAATTCGAAAATGTAGTACGTCTGCCGAAGAGACAGAAGTTGTATGGGCAGGGCTATTCTACAGATTTTAAAACACAAGAGATTAATGGACAGGATTATCATATCGTAGATTATGCTTCGGACGAAAGTTGGGGGCCACGTCTAGATGGAAGGCAGGTGTTGCAGTGGTACGCATTGGATCCAGAAGATGAGGCGGCTTATCTGAAAGCTACTCCTTGGGTGTATCCTAAGCACGATGTGAATTATTTCTTTAGAACGGGATTGTCAAATACGAACAATCTAGCCATTGCTGGGACGAGTGGAAATACAAATTATAGATTCTCGTACACGAATAAAAATGTACGGGGTACAGTTCCCAATGCGACGCTGAATAGAAATACACTGAATTTTTCTGGAGGAACACAGTTGGGGAAACTTCGTATTACCTCTAATTTAAACTATGTAAGGAATGGCTCTGTGGGAAAGCCTTGGTCGGGAGCGTCGAATAGGAATATCATGCTGGAGGCATTTCAGTGGGGGGCCGTGCAGGTCGATTATAAACTATTGGAAGACTATAAAAGGGCCGATGGTACCCCTAAAGCTTGGAATAGGACGGGATGGCAAAATACCACTGCTGGAAAAGCAACACGTTTTATCGATAATCCATTTTGGTCGGCTTATGAGAGTTATTTAGAGGAGCAACGAGATCGATTTTATGGTAATGTGGGATTACAATATGAGGTCAATGATTGGTTAACGCTGAACGCAAAAGCACATGGTGATATCTATAATTTCAGATCTCAGGACAGGATAGCTGTGTATTCTAGAAGTACATCGCAGTATGAAGAAGCGGCAAATACATTGAATGAGTATAACTACGAGTTTTTGGCTACAGCGCGTAAAAGATGGGACAATTGGTCTTTGGTCGCTAATGCTGGTGCCAACCTGAGGGATCAAAAACGCAAAGTAGATTATGCCATCACACAGGGAGGTCTGGTGGTACCGAACTATTATAATCTGAAAAATGCGTCTTCAGTCAAGGTCGATAATTTCCGTTACCACACACGAACCCCTTCTTTGTATGGTAGTGTATCTTTAGGGTATGCAGATTATCTGTTTTTGGATGCTACATTGCGGAATGATTGGTCTTCGACATTGCCTATCAAGGATAATTCTTTTTTATATCCTTCGGTGACGGGAAGTGTTATATTGAGCCAGTTGGAAGCGTTCAAGCAATTGGATTGGTTATCTTTTGCAAAAGTGAGATTGGGCTGGGCTCAGGTGGGGAATGCTACGGAGCCTTATCAATTGGCCAAAACATATGATGTAGAACAGGCATTTGACGGTAGGCCCGCAAATAGTTTGTCTCAAAAACTGAATAATGAATTCTTGAAGCCAGAGATGACAACCTCTTGGGAGACTGGTGTTCAGTTGCAGTTATTCCGTAATCGCTTGGGAATAGATGTAACTTATTATAACAATGATTCACGGAATCAGATACTACCTGTTCCGGTTTCTTCTTCTTTTGGATATGAGACCAAAGTTCTCAATGCGGGTAAGATCAATAATAAAGGAATTGAGGTCACCTTGACAGGGACACCCATCAAACGGAGCAATTTTGAGTGGAATACCATGTTGAATTGGTCTAGAAACCAAAATAAAATTGTAGAAATCGACGAGATGGTCAATACGTTGACACTGAGTGATGCGTTGGTTAATCTCGTGGCGCGTGAAGGAGAAACTTACGGACAGTTTCTAGGGTACAATTTTGTATATACCGACGACGGACGCAAGGTGTTGGACAAGGATGGCCTCTATATGAAGACCTCTCAATTGACGCCGCTAGGCTCCGTACTGCCGAAATATATTTTTGGCTTCCAGAACCAATTTCGCTACAAACGTTTTAACCTGGGTTTTCTAATTGATGGTAGGGTCGGAGGAAGTTTCTTTTCGCAAACTTATAAAGTGGGGATGTATGCGGGAATATTGGACAAGACTGCTGCAAATAATATCCGGGAGACGGGTGTTGTATTGGATGGAGTCAAAGGGGATGTTAATTTCAATGCCGATGGTACTTATACGGTTAGCAATGTGAAGGAAAATGATACTCGGGTTACCGCCCAACAGTGGGCTAGAAATGAATACAACGGTCCTACAGCGTTTTCTATCTTTGATGCTACTTTTGTCAAATTGCGCGAGGTGACACTCGGTTACAATTTTAAAATTAATAATACGAAAGTGGTAAGAGATATTGGTGTATCATTATACGGTCGCAATCTTTGGAATATCTATACCAAAAGTAAGTATATAGATCCAGAGTTTACTTCTAGTGGAGGGAACGTGCAAGGGATAGAAGGTGGGAATATTCCTACTCCGGTGACTTATGGTTTTAATGTAAATGTTAAATTTTAGAGAGATGAAAGCATACCAATATATTATAGGGTTATTGTTGACTGTTTTGCTATTTACTGGCTGTTCAGATCGTATTTTTGAAGAAATAAATACGGATCCTAACAAGCCTGCAGCTGTAAGTACATCGAGCTTATTGGTCGGTGGAGAACGGCTTTTGATAAACACCGTCAGGAACCCTGATTTGAATCTCCGTGGTGCTCAGTTATATGCGCAGTATTTTAGTCAGAATATCTATACCGACCAATCGCGTTATATGATACCAGTGAACTATTCAGATGTATTTTGGACTGGGGTAAACCGAGCTTTGAATAATCTTAATGAGATTATTAAGTTGAATATGGATGAACGAACCAAAGAATGGGTAACCACCGGAGGAATAGGGACGAATGCTAATCAGATTGCAATAGCCCGGATATTGAAATCCTATGCTTTCCATAATCTGACCGATGTATTTGGCGATATCCCCTATCAATCTTATGGTAGTAAGGATGCTGATTTTGAAGCATTACAACAGAATCCTGACAACCTTACTCCTAAGTATGCCCCACAGGAGAAAATCTATACGGATATTTTGAATGAATTAAAGCAGTCGGCAGATACATTGCTGAAGTATAAAGGGTTACAGACGTTTAAGAATTCGGATATTATCTATGATGGGGACAATCTTAAATGGGCCAAATTTGCGAATAGTTTAAGATTGCGATTGGCCAACCGTGTTGGGCGTAAATTGCCTGAGCTAGCTACAGAACACATAAACGATGCGTTGGATAAGGGTGTTTTTGAATCTAATGCAGATAATGCCGTCTTTAAGTATTCGAATTCTTCGCCAAATGAGGCGCCACTCTATCAGGCAACGGTTACGGCAAATAGAAAGGATTTTGCTGTATCACACGTTATTATCGATGTGTTAAAAGGAGATAGAGGGCCTTTTGGAATTGCAGATCCACGTCTGAAAGTGTTTGCAAAGCCGAATAGTAAAGGTGCGTATTTTGGCCAACCTTATGGACTGCCACTGGAAGCAGCAGATTTATTTCCTGTGGATTCGGTATCGCTTCCAGGTGCAATTATTAACGCGGCTAACTATGGTGAAGTTTTGATGGAATATGCAGAGGTGCAGTTTTTGATTTCGGAAATAAAAGGATGGGATCACCAGACGTACAAAAAAGGGGTGCGTGCCTCTTTGGAAAAATGGCAGATTGATCAGCATGATATCGATAACTATTTGAACGTACTGCCTCTAGCCAATAAAGAGAATGTGTTAAGCCAAAAGTATCTCGCCCTTTTTAACCAAGGTATAGAAGGGTGGTCGGAGATACGTCGAACAGGCTACCCGTTGTTTTTGGTAAAAAAGGGTGATATCGTATGGTCTGGCACAGTCAAAGGTGCTTCGGTATCTTATCCATTTCTGCCTGAGGTAGGGGATGGGATTCCTAGCCGTTTTATTTATCCATTGAAGGAACAGAGTACAAATAGAACAAAATATAGGGAAGCTCTTGAGCGGCAAGGGGATGATGTTATTGGCACAAAGGTATGGTGGAATAGATAGGATTAGCTGTTATAGTGACAATGAACTGTCAGGGAAAGTGAGCTTTGGGGAAATAATAAATAGAAGTGAATAAGGGCCAGTTACTAAGAGTAGCTGGCTCTTCCGCTTTTGGGGAAGACGTTACTTGTTGCTACCGTTTTTACCAGTCTTCCAGTATGCAATCCATCCAAATAAAGTCGTGAGAAGAATGATTAAAATCCAAAACAGTCGTTCGGTGCT
>JBEBQJ010000057.1:0-26203 GCA_040395455.1 Sphingobacterium yanglingense
CGGATTACATCGCAAAAAGTACGATGTACATCACGGCAGTACGAGTTACATCGCAAAAAGTACGATGTACATCTCGGCAGTTACAAGTTAGATTACTCTAGTTAGCTACTGTCTTTGAATAGGTCTATGTTTTTAATTTGCATTCCAAAACTAGATAAGCTCCAATCATAGGTAAGAAAACTAAAAGGCAAACAGCAACAGCGCTATTTGCCTTTCAAAACATAAAACTATATTCTATTACCTTGTGGTGTAACCACCGTTGGCAAAGATTGTTTGTCCAGTAACCCACCACCCGTCAGTAACCAAAAACTCTACTAATGGCGCAATATCTTTAATATCAGTCAGGCCACCTAGATCAGAAGCCTGTTTGTGATAAGCAACAGCATCATCACTTTCCTGCCCGTAGAAGAAAGGGGTATCCATGGGACCCGGAGCAACGGCAGTAACTGAAATGCCGCGAGAACCGAATTCCTTAGAAGCTGCTCTTGTAAAGTGTTCTACCGGAGCCTTTGCTCCAGCATAAGTGGAGTAATATCCCGTAAATGCAGCCAATAAAGAGGTTACAATGGTGTTGATTTTTCCATTGTCATTCAGTTTCTTTCCAGCTTCCTGAATAAAGAAATAGGCTACTTTGGAGTTAATATCACTCATATCGTCGTATTCTTCTTCAGTGGTATCTGTAAAAGGCTTTTTCAATACTTTGCCTACGGTATTAATAGCAATGTCTATGCCTCCGAATCTTTCGATAGCTGCATCAAAAAGTTTAGTAATGTTTTTGACATTGGTTAGGTCTGCCTGAAACAAGAAGGCCTCTCCACCTGCATTGTTGATTTCTGTCAAGGTCTTTTCAGCATCAGCTCGGCTACTGTCGCTGTTGTAGTGGATAACGACTTTAGCTCCTTTTGAAGCAAAATTACGGCTTAATAAGCCACCTAAGTTCTTTGCACCACCTGCGATTAGAACTACTTTGTTATTTAAATCATTTCTTGCCATTGTATTTGATTTTAAATGTTATACATTTTATATTACAAAAATGGCGAACCAAGAAATATAAATCGTGGTGAACTTTTCGGGACTTTTTATTTGTCGGAAGATTTTCTGAATTGCCCAGGTGTTTCTCCAACAAATTTTTTAAAAAACTTTGAAAAATTGGACGGGTCGTAAGTCAATGTCTTCGCAATTTCGGAGATGGATTTGTCTGTCTCTAAAAGCATCTGTTTAGCCTTTTCTATGATTTTAAGGTCATAGAAATGGCAGGGGTGATTTCCAGTTTCTTTTTGAACAGTATCCGTCAAATGTTTATGGGAAATAAATAACTCGGTGGCAATCTGGTTAATTTCCATGAAATCACTGACATTTCCTGAAGCTACATCTGCGATATGCCTGTCCAAAAACTGAAAATACTGATTGGTAATTTCCTTGCTTCTCCTTAATATGTCTTGCTCGGTTTCTTTCATTTAATATAATCCGGATAGTATTGCAAAGATGCTATTTTTCAGTTAAATACGTACGGTGAGATTTTCGGATTTTTCTTTCACACAGAAGTCTTAATCGGATTGTCTCATTGTAGCTCAAATTTCTCAACGTTTTGGTAAATTTCAGCAATTAACAAAAATCATTAAATCTGTTGGAAGTCCAGCCACCCTTTCTATTTTTGAGCATGTCAATGATTGCTTCGGGTAAGCTTTCGATTGCTCGATTCTCTTTCAGGTGCAAACGAAAATAAAAAGTACCTTCATCAAATAAATCTTCATCGATATATGCGATTATATTTTCGTCTTCGAATAATTCTATGCCATCATAAATTCTATGATTTACAAAACTGGACTTAAGCTTTTCTTTAAATGAATCCATACGTTCAATTTGCATTCCGAAACTACTGCAATTATTTAGGTACGTAAGCATATGTTTTAGTACAAATGAAGTTACGGAAGGATATGGAGCACCATAGCGTTCAAAATCACCATTATCAGACTCGTAATCTAAGAAGTAGGAGTATACTTTTGGATTTTCTTCTTTAAAATCCGCTGTTTCGATGGCCCAATAGATGTCCTGTTCGGCTTGGAGTAATAGCGATAATGCCTGATGTTTCTCGAGGAATGAAATGGCAAGACCATCTCTGAAAATACTTGAAAATTTATTGGTTTTTTGTCCGCTGTTAGGGTATATGTGCGCTACGCTTTGAAGTTGATTGGCAAGGGTGAAAAATCGTTCAGCAGCTGGGGGTAATGTAAAGGGGAAAGACTTTTCGAGTTCGGTCAATTGATTACTATACGCTGTGTTAGGAATTTCAAAATCATACCAGTTTTCAATGAACTTTCTTAAAGTTGCCCATTTCTCATCTGTTGTCAAATCATCTGCTGTAAAAACAGGAAGGTATTTTTTCATTCGTAGTTTTGTTTATAAGTCAATATAGATATATTTCGTGATATTTGATTTTAGATTGTATGATGACCAAATATAATAAACGATGAGAAAGCTAATTGTTTCCATTTTCACGCTTCTAGTCATTACCTCCTTTCATTCATGTTCTTTTGCTACTAAAGAGGACAAGAACCCAGAAGTATCTACGCTCGAGGAACTGATAACCGCAAATAAAGTAGTACAGGTAGAGGAGCGGGATTCGACTGTAATGCATACCTTGGCGATGTTGGATGACTCTCTTTATTATTCGAAGAGACAGCTTTCTATTTATCAGTCTTCAGCGAATGGAGTAGAGGAGAAGGACCCCTCCAAGTATACCGTGAAAAATGAAATTCGTCTCAAGAATGTTTATAGTGGTAAAATCTATCTATCGGATACCGTCAGTTCGGCTTCAGCTATTTTGATGGATAAAAATCATAACATTATACTGAATAATGTCTGCTATGAGGCTCCCAGCTATTTGACTAAGAGACTCGTGTATAGTGCTGATATGGGAAATGGATTTGTAGCTATTGAACAGCAAGCAGTCAGTTTGGGGAAGGAACTGCCCGAATTTGATGAAAGCATAGTCTACAAGTGGACGAATGGCCGACTGCCCAGTATGCATAAGATGTTTTACTACGAACTGGAAGGACAGAAATTCAAAAGTATAGGAAGTGAATGCTATCGGATCAACGGTAATCCAAAGTATTTTTACCAAGCCCGTTTGGGGATTCTGAAAATGAAGTAGGTCAGAGATGAAATCAACTCTTCAATCTCGGTAGCAGTGCATCCAGTTGCTGAAAGTCTACAGACATTCCTTCCAAGAAGCCCATTTCGATTTCCGTTTCCAAATCTTTTACTGAATGGTAAGTCAATAGGATTTCTACGCTTACACCTTTGTCTGTCGGGATAAAGGTGTTTTTCCATTCGTTTTGCGGGAAATCTAGTTTTATTACCCCATTTTCGTCCGAAAATCCACCTTTCATAGTGAATGATTTTTTGTTTTCAATGGAGACAAAATCCGCTTTAGCCCAATGTTTGTCGCCTTCAGGACTGACCATAGCGTAGAGCCAATAACCACCTAGCTGAAAATCCATCACCTTCGTTTCTGCGCGATAGGGTTCTGGGCCCCACCATTGATCCAGTAGGGCTGCTTTTGTCCATGCGTCCCATACCAATTGGAGATTTGCTTCAAACTCGCGTACCATATGGATTGTTTTTTCATCTTTATTGACCGTGTAGTCAAATGACAAGTTGCTTTTCATGTGCCTGTTTTTTATGGTTTTCAATAAGCCTTCCAAATAGTGGCCTTTTGTTTTCCCGGTTACCAGAAATAGGTATTCAGTGTGCAGTTCGCTATATTAAAGGTACGTACAGCTATCTGGTCTCACAAATTTAAGGGAATTACTTGCCTTAGGACAAGAAGGAGGATTGTCATTATAGTCAGTAAGTTATCGGTGCTTATCGATAGCGACAGGTTGTCATTATGGAGAAACCTTACGGTAAGTATTAAGTCCAAAAGCCTTAATCTCATTATCACCGCTTCGTTGGAATGTTAGCATTCCTACACCGAGGTCACAGGAAAGGATGTGATTGAAGGCATTATAACTCATTTTTTTCGTGTAATGATTGGTTACATAATAATAAATTTCTCCCTCTTTTTTGATTTCATGGCCACCTTCCATATCGACGCGCTCCCAATGTCCGATGAAGAAATCCGGATTACAATATTCGTCGACTTTTTTCTCTTGCTTTTCTGCCTCAGTTTTGCTGATTTTCACATAGTTTAGGACATGCTTTTCGGTGTGCAGCGTCATTTTATTCGGGTCTTCTGATAGTACTAATAGGATAGGGACGCTGTCAGATTCGACAACCAGTGCGGATGTCAACGTGGTGTTGGCCTTATCGAATTCAGCAGGTAGTTCAAAATCCCGATTCTTAACATAGTATAAGGAGTCAATTTGCTTTAGCTCGATCACTTCCGAATAATCATCATCCGCTATTACCCAATAACCAACGAATTTATTATCATCGGCTTTTATGCAGGAAAAAAATAAGAATAGGGTAAGGGCAGTGAAAACTATTTTCGATATAGTCGTTGTTTTCATGTGGTCAAGATTGAAATATTATTTGTCCGTAAAATAAATAGCGGAAAACTGCTTGTTTTCATCAAACGTTAGTGTAATCTTGTAGGGACCGTGGTCGATCTCTAGGTAGTTTGAGATTTTTAAATCCTGATAGTTTAGAATATTTTTTGAATCAAACATTTTGATTGCATCTTCCCATTTTGTGCCAGGTTTCAACGGGCCATCAAAGGAGACCTCTACCTTTTTAAAGTCGGTAATGGAATAGCCCTGAAGGATATTCTCTTTATGGTTTTCAGGATTGGTCTTGCTAGGTGAGAAAAAGAAGTAAATATCGTGATACTTGTCCTGATAGTAAACCTGCTTTAATGCGGCACTGGCTCCATCATATTCTTCTAGACGCTCAAAGCTGCTATATGATGGGAATCTCTTGATGTCTTCCTCTGTGGACTTACCTATAACGAGGTTGTTGATGTTCCAGTCTTTATCAATGGTAAGCTGGGGTTTGTTTTTAACATCTTCCGGTTTAGTCGCGTTTCTGATGAGTGATTGTAGGTATGCGTCCTGGTCACAGCCTCCCAGATCGATCATGCCATTGAAACTATCCCAGTAGCAGGTTTTGGATAGGTTGGTATTGTTGATGATAATAAGCCTGTCATAGTCCGGAGCAAAGAAAATGAGCTTGTTCTCGGTCTTGATATTCCAGTACTGCCCATTATCGGTATTGGGATTTTTGGTGCCTTTACCGTACTTGGATTCTAGCTTATTCAGGAGCGCAGTCTTTAGCGCTGGACTTTCCATCTCAATCCGAACACCATAGATGTTCGTGTCGGCTTTATACTTTATTAGATTATCCTGTAGTTTACTGCTCTCGCTTAAAACAGCCATATCGTAATGCGCACCTCCAAAACGTGTGATGCTATCGGTTTTTAGTGATTCAGCATTGATTAAAAATAAGACACGACTTCCTTTTAGATCGATATCACCATAACTATATTTGCCAGGGTTGCGCACTTCTACTATAAGATCATAAGGATACTCAATGGTCTCTACACCAATTAATACGGTGTCGTTTGTGTTGTAAACTCTATGTATGGGCTCATTTAACTCAAGGGTAGCAAGGTCAACTTTTTCTATTTTCGTACAGGCGCTTACCGCAAATAGAAGTGCAAAGAGAGATAGGTAAAGGTTCATAAGTGTATTATTAGTATACGATTGTCTTTTGTTTTGACTCTATACCAATTACCATTCCATTTTTGTGCTATTGGTGATTGGGAGTGAAGAGAGGGATGCTAAAATCTCACTGCGCTGTGTGCCGAATTTGCTGAATTTAAGGGGATGATTGCCTTGGGGCAGGAAGGTAGATTGTGGGAAATGACGGATGGGCTAGGGGAGTTTTGAAGTTAAGGGAAACCAGAGATTGGTCTTTGAATATCAGGGAGTAGGGAATGTACTTTCAAAAAAACAGCCGTTTGTTTAACACAAACGGCTGATGGAAGGAGTAGGCTTATTTCATATGCTTCATGAGCTTTTCGAGGATATCCTCTCCTCTAAAACCTATTCCTAGGATAGTGCCATCGGGGCTTATCAGAAAGTTCTGTGGGATGCCTGTCACACCGTATTTCAAAGCAGCTTCGTTCTTGGTTCCTTTCAGATCGCTGACCTGTACCCAAGGGAGTTTGTCTTCTTTGATGGCTTTAAGCCAATGCTCTTTCTTATTGTCCAGTGATACGGCTATAATCTCAAAGTTATCTCCCTTAAGTTTGTCATAAGCTTTTAGCACATTTGGATTTTCCGAGCGGCAAGGGCCGCACCAGCTTGCCCAGAAGTCAAGAAATACATATTTACCCCGGAATGAAGATAGCTGGACTGGATTTCCTTCGGTATCGTTCATGATGAAGTCCTGTGCTGGATTGCCTACTTCAACGGTTTTCGTTGCTTTGATCCGCGCTGCTGTTTCTCGGCCTAGGTCGGTATTCTTTATCCTGTCGCTGAGGGCTTCAAACTGAGACTCTAGACCGGCATCGTCTGCGCCACCACCTTCGTTAAGAAGTTTTAGACTGACATAGGAATCGGGATGATTGTTAATAAAGGCTTCGGTTACCTTCGATTTTTCCTGGGCAATTTTCCTTACTTTCGGATATAGTGCCTCGCGGCCTTCGTCATTGTTTTCCCGACCATATTGTATGATTTTTTGAGACAGGGGACGCATCTGGTCTTCCAAAGGTCGGAGCTGCGCCGAGAGGGTGTTAAAGTCTGCTTGGGCTGCACCACCGATAATCTTGGCCTGTTGTAGGTCTTTCCCCGTGACAGTAAAGCTGGTGTTCTCCAGAATGAAGTGTTGCTGGTCGATTTCATAATAGCGGGTATAGTCGGCAGGGTCAATCTCTTGTCCAACGACGCTCATCACCAGCTTTGCTTGTGTTAGGTCTTTGTCCGAATGCCCTTTGAAGGAGAAACTACCGTTCTTTACAAAAGTCGAATCCTGTATCGGGTCTTTAAGACCCGAAGGATTAGGGTATATCAAACGGACAATTTTGCCCTCGTGATTGCCACTTATTTTTCCTTTGATTAAAAATCCGTTCTGTGCCTGAACAGACAGAGAAGTAACGGTGAATAAGATAAGAGCTATTTTATGTAACATGCTTTTGTAGTTTAATTTGTCTTTATTAAATCTGTTTTTTATTACTGACTATTAACTGCCAAAAATCTCCTTTAATTTGATGGCGAGTTCATCACTTTTTCCGGTAAACCGGGCAGCGATTTTGCCTTCCTTGTCCAAAAGTATTAATGTTGGGAAAGCGGCTATTTCATACGCCTTCTGTAGGTCGAGCTGATCTTTATCTTTCTCATTTAAAACCTGTATCCAGGTCAGGCCTTCTCTTTCAATGACTTCTTTCCATCTCTTATGACGTTTCACCTCATCTTTCTGCCAGCTCTCGTCTGCAACTCCTATAATTTCAAAGCCTTTACTTTTGTATTTAGTGTATAACTCTTTTAAATGTGGAAAGCTTTGGATACAAGGACCACACTGTGTGCCCCAAAAATCTAGCAATACGTAGTTTCCTTTTAAATCTTCTAAACTAATAGGTTTTCCATGCATATCTGTTTTGCGGAACGGAATGGCTTTAATTCCTATTGCATTTGCTTCTATACGGGCAATCTTATCCGATATCACGCCGCCATATCTACTGCTTCTATTTTCTTCACCTAGTTGAGCATAGGAGTTTTTTAACTCATCTAGACTTTTGCCAAAAAGCATTTCAGATAAGAAATAGGAGCTCACAATAGAATTTGGATTGTTTTTTATAAACTCCTCTCTGAGCGCGGCTGTTTTTTTAAGCTTATCTCTCCGCGCTCTATAGGCATTGCTGAGCACTGTCGAGCCGCTGTCGGATGTTAAATTATGATAAGCATGTTTTAAAAGTGTCCAGTCTTGATTGATAAGGTCGTTTTCTAACATCTTAATTTTAGACCAGTCTTGATTTGCGCTTCCACCCTGTACGTTGGCCAGATAGATATGATTGGCATCTCCCACGATTTCGATTTTATCATTACTCAGAAAAAAACGTAGTGAAGGCGCCTCCATTGGAAAGTTTATATTATCGGTTATCGAATTGGCAGGATTACCACGCACTCCAAAAGAAGCTACAACAGGTTCATCGATTCTACCTTTAAAAACAATCCAATCACCATCAACAGTATAATTGGTGTCCACAATAACTTCGCCCCGGTCCGAATACTCCAAATAATAAGGGGAATAGTTTTCAGGATTATCAATTCTTGCTTTTACCGCATATCCTACGACTTCTTTTTTCGAAGCGCAGCTTGTAAATAAAATGAATATGCTAGTGAACGCTAATAGTATATAGTTTGTCTTGTACATAGATGTGTTCTTAATATTTTAAGGATTGTTTTGCATTCCTGGGTTTTCATCCATTACTTTTTGTGGAAAACGGAGTACCAACCGGTCAGTGCTAAGTGTATAAGTGCTTTGGATACTACCTGCTTCCGAATAGAGGGAATGGCTATAGGTTTTGTCTTTAAAAAGCGGGTCTACAGAGAGCCTACGCATATCAAACCATCTGAATCCGCTTATTGCAAACTCGCGTATCCGTTCCTCTAAAATAAACTCGATTAAATCCTTCTGTGCACCACTTACAGCGTTTGGAATGCTTGCCTGAGCAAGCGGCATTCTGTTTTTACGTAAGTGTTCTACATCATCTTTGCCTCCTTGTAGATCATTAAGTCGAGCTTTACACTCGGCACGTAAAAGATAAAGGTCTGGAACAATGACCCCCATTTGAATATTACTAGGGCCTGTTTTTTTAAGAAATCCAGTGGGATATGCTGGCCCGTAATATGCATTGGAGGAATAGAAGTTGAGGCGTAGGTCTGTTGGGTCAAAAAGATTTACTGTTCTTTTATCAAGTACCAGGTCGTTGGATGATGATGGCCAATAAGCTTGTTTTGCATATACGCTCTCTTTGATATTTGGTACAAATGGATAGTTGGGCCCAAAAGAAGTAATGGGTAAAAACTCGCCGCCAGGGCCAAAGGTTTTATTGTAGTCATATAGACCTAGTGGAACAGTAGAAGTGCTGAGTCCAGCCAATGCATTATCCAGATGCTTTAGGGCTTCTTCAGGATTTCTCATAAAGAGATATACCTTGCCCAATAGTCCTTCTGCTGCGATTTTTGACATCCGTACGCGGTGCGATGGGGTTGCCGGAAGATGGGGAATAGCCTGAGTTAGGTCTTTGATAATAAAATCATATACCTCTTTGACCGATGCTCTTGTAAATGTATTGCCTGTAACATCGGCATTTTCCAGTATCGGAAAACCGAGGTCTGTAGCAGATGTAGCGGCATCGTAAGGTTTACCAAAAAGGTTGATCAACAGAAAGTAAGTCCACGCTCTACCAGCTCTGGCTTCGGCCTGTAAGGACGTCTTCTGCTTTTCTGTACCATTCGTAGCTTCGGGAAGCTCATTGATGATCTTATTGTAGACATAAATGTTTTTAATTGGTGTTTCAAGTTCCGAAGCATTCTCAGACGGCTCATAAACTAGGGCATCCCAGCGAAAAAGTCGTTGGTTTTTCAGGCGGCCGCCATCGAAATAGGGTTGAATGCCTGCAATCTCGTCTCCCATGACAACTTGTGCACTAGCATTGATATTGATGAGTTCTAGGTTATTTAGTAATAGATCATAATCAGCAACCTCGTCGGCCACTAAGCGGCCTTTTGGGGTGACTTCCAGGAAATCTTTTTGACAGGCTGCCAACAGAATAACTAATCCTGTAAGTACTATTGTTTTATACGTTGTGTTCATAATTATTTACCTTAAAATTTAACATTTACACCAAATGAAACAGATCCTTGGTTGGCACGCATGCTACGTATGCCTTGGGAGGTATCCATATATTCTGGATCGATATTATCTTTATTGGCTTTCCAAAGCATAAGGTTGGATACCTGTGCTCGTAATGTGATACCTTCTGTACGGATACTGCTGAGCAAGGAGGCTGGTAAGTCATATGCCAAGGTGATATCACGGAGTTTGATGTAAGAGGCACTGACGACATTAATGTCTGCCAAGGTGTAGTACTGGAAATCGCGACGGGAGTAGCTGAGTGATGAGTTGGACACATACGAAGGGATATTGGTGTACAGCTCATCGCCAGGTTTTTGCCAACGCTGTGCAAAATCAGCGTGGAGATTACCTGTGGTCAATCCGTTACGAAGTGCACTCGAGTGATGTAGCCTATTGGTATAAACGTCATTGACGTCCTTGCGCATAACATGACCTAAATTGAAAATTACCGCGGCGCTCAGGCTGAAGTTTTTGTAACTGAAAACGTTGGTCATACCGCCACTCCAAACGGGTTGAAAAGTGCCTTGATAGAACACATCTTCTTCTAGGGCACTATTCGGCGCTTTTGTTTCGATTCCGTCGGCTAGACGGATTTTTGGATCGCCCAGTTCATCAAGTCCGGCAAAATTGTACGCAAATAATGCAAAAGCCGGAAATCCAGCTACATAGTTCTTCCATATACGTTGCGTGCTGCTGTTGTCGTAAGTCACCAAGTTCAGTTTTGTAATCTTATTCTTGTTGTACGCTATATTGAAAATCGTATTCCAGGTGAAAGCATCTTTTTTAATGTTAACGGTATTTAATCCCAACTCAATACCTTTGTTTTCCATATCGCCAAGGTTTCCGATGATATTAGGGTAGCCACTGAACGTATTGGTAGGCATGACACCTAGCATGTCGCTTGTCCGTTTGCGATACAGGTCTAGGGAGCCGGATATACGGTTGTTGAATAAACCGAAATCAAGACCTATGTTGATATTCTTGGTACTTTCCCAGGTGAGCTTGGTATTGGATGGTGTCGCGATGGTCAAGCCTGTTCGTCCAGGAAGAAATCCACTTTGTATGGTGCTAAGGATATCTTTTGAGGCTGCCGTCCCTGGTTCAGGAGAATTACCGGTCAGCCCATAGGTGGCGCGTAGCGCTAGATCCTGTAGCCAGTCTTTCTTAGGCATGAAATCTTCTTCACTTAGTAACCATTTTCCACCGATGCTCCATACGGGTTTGTTTTGTGCCGATTTGTCCAGTCCAAATAGATTGCTTCGATCGATACGGAAACTTCCATTGAGAGCATATTTCCTATTGTAGGTATACGCTGTATTGGCGTAGTAGGATATAAATCTGGATAACCGTTCGGTTTGATTAAAAGCATCATTGCTGAGTAGGCTGCTATCCCAGTAATTGGGCATAATGGGGTTGTCCACTCCAAACTCTCCAAGGATATTATAATCGACTGCTCCAAAGGTTTGCAGGCGCTCGTTATAACCTCTTACGGTACTACGGTTGGTGGTATACAGCTGCTCTTGCACCTCTTGGCCAAGGAGTAGTGTAAGTTGATGGGTATCGGCCAGCCAGTTTTTATTATAGCTCAATTGGTTGCGCACTGTCCAGCTCTGTTGATTCTGGTTGGTCAGACTATAGCGACCTCCATTTTTGGGAAGGTAGTAGGTCGGTGTCGAACCTCCGTTGGGGGCTACGGTAAACTGTACCAAATAACTTTTGGTGTCGTCATAGCTTTCCATTTTTCCATTACCTTTGGTATAGCCATAGGTACCTTCAAAAGCTAAACCATCGATAAGTTTGATGTTAAGCCCAAGTACATTACGGCTCAGGAAATTGTTGTTTTTGCTATGTCCGTAATCATACTCATCCAGTGGGTTGTAGTCGAGGTCGATGAGGCTAAGGTCTTGAAATTCTTGACGCATTTCTTCACTCAGATCCATCATATAGGGGATGGAGACATTGCGACCTGAAGCATCTCTAAACAGTTGATAAGGGTAGAAATTGGGACTGACCATAGCATTTCTTTTACTGCTGTTTATACCGTTGGTCAAGTCGGTTATCAGGTTTAAACGAATAGATTTACCCAGTTTAAAGTCCTGCCTTAAATTGACTTTGTAGTTGTTGTTTTTCTCGCCTGGTTGGTTGCTCGTCGCCTTGGTATAGGCAGCTGACCCATAGAACGAATAGTTGGTACTACCACCAGAAAGGGATATCGAGTGGTTCATTAAAGACGCATTACGGTAGAATAGATCTTTGATCTGTTGCCTATTGTCTATATTGGATAAACTATCTAGCCCATATTTGGCCTGTTCGGCTGAGATTAATCCATTGGCGAGATTATACTGTATGCGTTGGTGAGGGGCTATACCAGCGCTGCCGAATAGGTAAGGGTAAACTTCTTCCCAAGGATAATTGACTGGATCGAAGGTTTCGATGGCTGCCTGAATAAATTGTTTGCTATTCAAGGTCGGGATATAATTCAAATCAGGTTTGCCCTGAAAGTTGATAAAAGCACTGTAGTTGACTCTCAATCGATCGCCAGGGGTACCTTTTTTGGTGGTAATTACGATGACCCCGTTGGAGGCTCTTGCTCCCCAAATCGAAGCCGCTGTAGCATCTTTGAGCACTGTAATATCGGCTACATCTTGTGGGTTGATACTGGAAACGTCATCGATAGGAATACCGTCAACGACGAATAGAGGATTCCTATTGGTACCGGCATAGGCTCCTGCTACATCAGGATCTTTTACACCAATAGTAGACAATCCTCTTATCAGAAAGGGATTTTGAGCAGCATTCGGTGAGTTATTTACCGTAAGTCCCGGAATCAGCCCGTCGAGTCGCTGAAGGATATTCATGCTACCGGTCCGGTTTTCTAGAATAGGCATGTTAGGTTTGGCATAGGAACCCGCGCTGCGCTCTTTAGAAATGCTCTGGTATCCGGTATTGATTACTTTTATTTCTTCGATTTCGTCGATGGCAGGTCTCATTTTAACGTTGCCAAGCTGTCCTGTAGCTGGTAGACGGTAGGGGGTATAACCGACATAACTAATGAGTAGGGTATGTCCCTGACGTACATTTTTTAATGCGAAATAGCCCTCACGATCTGTCGATGTGGAAATACCGGTTTCGACAATGGTAACAGTAGCATCGGCCAATGGTTTTCCCTGCTCATCGACTACACGCCCATGAATCTCTATATGCTCTTGCTGTGGAGATAGTGAGGAGGTTTTTATTGAAGAAGCCTCTACAGTAACGGTTTTGTCCGTGATAGTATAGGTGAATCCGGTGCCGCTCAGTAGCTCGTCCATCACAGTGGGTAATGGGGTATTCTTAAAGTTTACGTCTACCGCAGGTTTATGGAATGTGGTGTTTTTCATCAATACATCATATCCCGTTTGTTTACGGATTTCGACGAATATCCTACCAATCGATAGATTTTTTCCGGCTAGGGTTAGTTTTTGGCCAAAGCTTGAGGCACTTAATTGCAGTTGGCCTAAAATCAATATGAAAACGGTTAATTTCATAATCAATAAAAATTTAACGCTGGAGCCAGAAGGTAGCAAACAGCGGATTCTCGCATAAATTTTATACATTTACGTAGTCTTTTATGGTGCTGTGGTCAATCGCGAAAATGAGTGACAGCATCAGGTTTAAAAATAATTGTTAGTCAGTTTTTCTTTAAATCAGATCAAGGAGACTTCGATGCTAGTCGAAGTCTTTTTTGATATATCAATTCTAGTGCTTCTTTTGTAATGTGTTCATCTTTGTATAGGTTATATGTTCTCGATTAAGTTAGTTCTGTAGGACTATTTTTTTCTAACGTAAACCGTACGCTGCTTCACTTCAAATTGAGCAATACCAGTGCGCTCAATAATATCTAGGACCGTGGAGAGTTTTTCGTACTTGCTCATGGTACCCAGCATGGTTTCGTGTTTCAGGCTTGGATTGTCGTAGACGACTTCTACGTTGTACCAGCGCGATACTTTGTTCATCACACTTTCTAAATTCTCACTGTCAAATAGGAAAAAGCCATCTTTCCAGGCAATGGCATCACTGCCCATGACTTCGCGGATATGGATCTCGCCCTGTTTTACAGTAGCCCGTTGGTTTGGAGCTAATACTTTTGTAAGTGCAGAAGCTCCATGCTGTGTCGATAGTTTTACGGCTCCTTCAAGTAATGTTGTCTCAACGGCTGGCATTTCTTGATAGGCATTGATATTGAAGGAGGTACCCAAAACCTCGACTTCTTGGCCGTGGCTCGACACGATAAAGGGATGTTTACTGTCCTTGGCGACTTCAAAATACGCTTCTCCGTCAAGGCTGATTCGTCGCTGTCCTCGTTGTACGGATACCGTATTGTAGGTTAGAGTGGATTCTGCATTCAACCATACCTTACTTTTGTCGGGAAGAATGAGGGTATAGGTTTCGCCTTTTGCTGTACTTAAGGTGTGGACTTCGTTGCGTCCCATTTGCGCTTCCTGCAAGATATAGGTCAATTGACCATCTTTGTCTTTGACCAGATGAATACCTCCTTCTAGATTGAGTTCACCATTTTCAACGCTATTGAGACTTATTTTCTTCCCGTCGCCCAAAGTAAGCGTAGCGCCAGTGCTGCCAGGCAATACCTCCTGCTGGCTTATTTGATTGAGTGGACGTACTCCGTGTTGGTTATGTAAAAAGTATGCCCCAAAGGCTATTAGGGCAATTGCAGCAGCGGCTCCAATACGAAAGTTACGTAACCGATGTAAAGATGGCCTTGTGATTTCAGGACGGTTCGTGAAAGGGAAAGCCTCATCCAGTCTCTGCATATCCTTTACAAAGGAGGGGACATCATCGAATGCTGTGCTAGCGTCGATATACTCATCGTACCAAGCCTCCAGAAGTCTACGCTCCTCGGGGCTAATATTGCCTTCCTTTAACTTGGCCAGAAGTTCTTTTCCTGTCGTTTGCTTCATACATCTACAATTGATCATAGGGAGCCCTATTGTTCTCCTTATAGTCGTAAGACAGGTAAGTCGGACTTAGGGGGACAATAAATTTTAAAAAATAAGAAGTTGTTGTTGTTTTTTTTATATCCAGTTGGTAACGAGTGTGTTATTACCAGAATAAGGAGAGGAAAAGACTGAGCTTTACTTTGATACGAAGTATTTTGATAGCCCGTTGGATCTGTTTTTTGACGGATTGATCCGATAGGTTTAGCTCTTCGGCAATCTGTCTGTAAGTCATTCCCTGTTTACGGCTCATCTCAAAAACGATTTTCATTTTTTTTGGAAGCCGTTCTATTTCGCGTAGGAGAAGTTTTTCAAGTTCTTTGTGACGTAAGGGATGATCGGTGGTATTGTGGGTAAAGCTTAAAAAGGTATCAATAGAACCGATGTATCTATCCACCACTTTTTGATGTGCGATGAAATTTAGGATACGGTTTCGGATAGCGCCATAAAGATAGGCATCTACCGAGTCTGGAATAGTTAGGGTCTCCCGCTTCGCCCATAAATTTGTAAATACTTCCTGCACGATATCCCGAGCTTCGTCATGGTCACTTAGTAATCTATTGGCATGAAAATAAAGCGCTTCCTTATAGCGTTGGTATATTTCAGAAAAAGCACGCTCATTGCCTTGTATTAAAAGGTTGAAAAGTTCTTTATCGGAAAAGTCGCTGTAGTAAGTCATCTTAATATGCCACTGATAGGGTATCCTTGACAATGATAGATAAAATTTGAGAGAAGTTAACTAATCTCGTTCTATTTTTTTAAAGAGATGTTTTGTTCATGATATTGTTATTGGCTTTTTCTTTTGTTGAGAAAGTATTTATAGATACTTGTATAAGGTAATTACTATTTAACAATTCCTTAATAGCCTATTGTTGAATACCTAATATTGGGCCGATAGTTTTGTTGTGTAAAAGACGAAGTACAGTGAAAACCAATAATAAGGCTTATTCCGAACTAAAGGCATTATCAGATGAAGATACGCGCTCATTCGATCAGGTATATGCTCTTTATTGGAAGCCCTTGTACCGTACTGCCCTACGTATTCTCCAAGATGAGCAGGCTGCCGAGGATATCATACAGGATACCTTCGTACGGCTTTGGGAAAACTGGGATACCATGACACACGATAATATAAAAGGTTGGCTTTTTACGACATCTTACCGCATGGTGCTAAAGAGTCTGAAAAAAAACAAAAGTAGTCAAAGCCTTAATGATGATGTGCTACCGGTACTATTAGCTACCGAAACGGATGCACCTTTACAGTTACAGCAATTACAGAAACAGGTAGAGGAGTGCATAGATAATCTGCCTGAAAAATGCCGTAAGGTGTATACCATGAGCCGGAATGAATATCTTTCTGTCAAGCGCATTGCCCTAGAGCTTGGTATCTCTCCTAAGACGGTAGAGGGGCATGTCACAGTTGCGTTAAAACGTATACGCCAAAGTATAGGCCCGGCGACGCTATTGCTGCTCTCACTATTTTTATAGTCTTTTTACATCTCTGTTGGATTTTAATCCGCTATCCCACCATTTTCTTTAAAAAAATAAAATTAAAACCAAGGGGTATAAGCTCTTTTGGGATTGTATATATAAAAGGAAGGGATGAACCTTTCTAGATATAGGGTTATACGGTTAAATGATGGATCAGGAAGAATTCAGACAGTTGTTGCAAAAGTATGCCGATGGACAGGAGTTAAGTTCAGAAGAAAAACGGTTACTACGGCAAGCTTACGATCAGACCTTGAACGAGGAGCTTGATGCTGTCGATAGTGGTGTATCGCTCGGTCCTGGAGGTGAAATTGGAAAAAATATAAAGCAGCGGATAGACGAACGTATAGGCGCTAAACCTATCAAGTGGTTACACTTTCCAAAACTGCAGTATGTTGCTGCAGTGTTGTTGATCGGCTTTATGGCTGTAGGGAGTGCCTATTGGTATTTTGGAGAGGGTATAAAGGACGAAGAGGTTGTGGCCGAAGTTGACGATATCCCTCCAGGTCAAAATACAGCGCTGTTGACACTTGCCGATGGTTCTGTTATTTCGTTGGATGATGTACGGGATGGAACCGTAGCTATGCAGGATGGGGTACGTATCGACAAGGACTCGAATGGGTATGTGACCTACAACATGGAAAAGGAAGAACAGGGGGTATCCGATGCGCTCAATACAATCAGTACGCCAAAGGGGAGTCAGTATAAGGTGGTCTTGCCCGATGGGTCTACGGCTTTGCTTAATGCGGGGTCATCGCTAACCTATCCGGTTTGTTTTTCGGAAAAAGAGCGTCGTGTACAAATGACAGGTGAGGTCTATTTTGAAGTTAAGAAAGTACCTGCTCCAAAGGGGACTGGAAACAAGCCTTTTTTTGTAGAAACGGCTACACAGTCGGTACAGGTTTTAGGTACCCATTTTAATATTAATGCCTATAGGGACGAACGTGCGGTACGGACGACACTGGTCGAAGGACGGGTGAAGGTCAATACGAAGGACGGTCGATCGGCTGTGTTAAAGCCAGGTCAACAGACGATACTGGCCCAATCGCTGGAAGTACGTGAAGCTGATCTTCAGGAGCAGTTATCCTGGGTAAATGGGGATTTTGTATTCCGCGGAGCTACGCTGGAAAGTGTGCTGCGTCAGGTAGCCCGTTGGTACGATGTGGAGGTAGAGTGTCCAGCTCATTTGGGGAAGATACGGTTTACGGGAATGGTGTCCAGGACGCAACCGCTCTCGGTTATAGCGAAGATGATACAGTCGACAAAAAAAGCAAAAGTAACGATTAAGGAAAGGAGGTTTGTAGTGACGGACTGATAAGGATCAACTAAAGGTAAGCGAGCTGCAAAAATAGCCAAAGGTGGTGGTACACCTCTGGCCGGATTGTTAAAATGCTTATCAAGACATTGCTAGAACAATATTCATCAATACAATTTTAACATTAACAAAAGTATGAAATATTCACTTGAAACCTGCATGGCAGGTTCCATGAGGTCTTTAAAAAATAAATTATTTTCTCATGAATATTCTCTATGGTTATTAAGGAGTAATAAAATACATAGAAATTTTTACCAATGCATTCGAGTCATGAAGATAATCATGTTACTTATGACCTGCTTTTTGACGCAGGTGAACGCATACACATATGCTCAGCGAATCAGCATAAGCAAACAGAATAGCAATGTGCATGCGGTACTGGAGGAAATCCGTAAGCAGGCAAAATATGATTTTTTCTATGATATGGAGCTGTTTTCTGCAGCGAAGCCAGTGAACATACAGCTCAGGAATGCAACTATAGAAGAAGCTCTCCACGCACTGTTTGATGGAAAACCCTACAATTATAGTATCGATAATAAATTGGTTACGATTTATGCGGCCGCACCGGCTATTTCTCAGAAAATAGCTCATAATAAGGTGCTGCAACAAAAGGGACGTGTATCGGGCAAGATTCTGGATGATAGTGGGCAGCCACTGTCGGGTGCAAGTATTAAGGTGTTGAATAGTAGCCATAGTGTACGGAGTGCGGTAGATGGGACTTATACCTTGATGCTGGAGCCAGGTGTCTACACGGTGGAAGTAAGTTATATCTCCTATCAGAGTAAACGGATTACCGATGTGGAAGTAAAGGCTGGGCAGGCGACTTCGCTTAGTGTCTTGCTTAAAAATGCAACAAATGAGTTGGATCAGGTTGTGGTGACAGGAAGCTTAAAAAAGGAAAACACGGCTGCACTCTATGCCCGCCAAAAAAATGAAGCGGGTATTTCCAATGGTATCTCGGCCGAACAGATCGGAACGCTTCCTGACAAGAATATCGGTGAGACTTTAAAACGTATCTCGGGTGTGAGTACCAATGACAACCGTCGCGTAGTGGTGCGCGGTATTGCCGAACGCTATAATCTGGCGATGATGGATGGTGCTGTGCTACCCAGTACGGATGTGCAGATCCGTGATTTTGAATTCGATATTGTACCGGTCAATCTGATTGATAATGTGATCGTATCCAAGACCTCCACGCCTGATATGAGCTTTGGCTTTGGAGGCGGGTTGATACAGATCAATACCTTGGCTATTCCAGATCATAATTTTAATAATTTCAGCTTTGGGGGCAAATATGTAAAAGGAAGCACAGGCAAGGACTTCTTGGGCTATGGCCGTGGTAAATACGATTACCTGGGATTTGATGACGGTATCCGGGATCATTTTCCAAAGGATATCTTGGTCTTTAACGGAGGTAATTATAATCCACTGGACCCTTATGGTGCGCGGATGCCTGGATTTGATCCTATTACACCAGAGATGATTGCCGAACAGAACAAGCGTATCGGTGGATTGGAAAGAATGGGAACACGTGTGTATAAAACTGCCCCAGGGCAGAATTATCAGTTCAGTCTGGGACGTAACTATACCTTAAAGAATGGAAAGTTTGGTTTCGTAGGGTCATTGAGTTACCGCAATGAACAATCTATAGATGATATCTCTCATTTTGCACGTGGCAATTGGGAAAAAATTGGAAATACGGTCATCGATGCCGAGACTGGAGCGGAAATCAATCCTACATTTGCCAATCAGTACAATTTCAATACCAATTGGGGCGGTTTATTGAACCTGGGATGGAGCAGCAAGAACCATAAGATTACTTCGCGCAACTTTTACTCACGCGTATTCAGCAATCAATTTTCACGGATAGTAGGTTGGGGTAATGAAATCGGTTTTGAAGATGGTTTGGCGGAGATTCGGGAATACGACCGGCCTAAATTTATCGATCTGTTACAGAACCGTGTTAATGGGGAGCATACCTTGGGAGCATTCCGCGTGGATTGGAGCCTATCACGCAATAAGGTGAGCAATCTGGAGCAGGATGCGGTAGAAGCTTGGTTGTCACCGACCAAGACCATGAATGGTGTTGTCTATAATGTGACACCTAGTGGGATTACGAATCCTGGCGGAGGTACTTTTAACCGTGCACAATATAAATATGATGAAACGAATAAGGCTGCGGAGCTGGCATTGAGCTATAATTTTAATGTTAAAGGACTTAAACAGATCGCTAAAACGGGGTATCAATACATGAATAGGGAGGGGGCGTACGATTGGACATTATTGCCGATCGGTACAGTAAAGCCTCGGGGAGGCGTATATCCCTTTGTTCCGGTACAGGAATGGACAAAGTATCTAGAGTTCAACGATCCCGCTAAGGATCTCTTTTACTATCCTGCGGGGTTCTCGTACAATGGATATCAGGGTAAGAACAACAACCAAGCTATCTATGCTATGCTGGATAACCGTATTACGGACTGGATACGCTTGGTATGGGGAGCACGTGCGGAGTATTATAAATACGAGCGGATTAAAAATGGTGTAAATGATTTGGCGACCAGTGATCTGATAGAGCGAGGAGAGAAGCAACGTTATGTGGATCCGGTTAGTGGGAAGATTGTGAGCTCTTTTGCAGATCCGGAGTATGAGGAAAAAAAATGGCGTTATCTGCCATCAGCGAGTCTTACGGTGACCCCATTTGAAGATTTCAATATCCGCGCGGCCTATTCACAATCGGTGATACGTCCCGCATTGATCGAAAACTCCCGGATGATCCGTTTTGATCCGAATATATCGGCCTACCGTAGTAATGAGGGGGTGCTATCGACACTGATTGATCACTATGATGCGCGGGTAGAGTGGTATCCTAAATCGGGCGAGGTAATTTCCTTTGGATATTTCTACAAGTACTTTGATAAGCCGGCAGAGATCTATCGTAATCAACCCGACAATACAGGACGAGTCTATGTGGTTACCCGTAATTCGGAATGGGCTAAGGTGAGTGGATGGGAGTTTGATATCCGCAAGAGCTTCGGATTTATTAAACCGGAATGGCTATTTCTGGATAACCTGTACCTGAACGGTAATATCACGATACAGAACTCAAAAGTACAGGCTAGCACCTATCTTGGGCAGGCAATGACTGAGGATAAGTATGGACGTAATTATGTATACCGTACGAAGAAGGCACAGAACGAGAAGCGTCCATTGTATGGACAGGTTCCTTTACTCTATAATATAGGTTTGCAATATGATGGTGATCGCATTGGAGCCAATATCGCCTTCAACCATATGGGCTATAAAACCTTTACTACAGGTATGACTCCTGATATCGTGGAGTATGAACGCCCACGAAGCCAGTTGGACGCACAGATCAGTTACAATTTTTTACGGAGTAAGAAGTTGAAAACGAAACTGAATATGAGCAATCTGCTCAATGATCCTTACCGCTTTTATATCAATAGTAATGACACATACAAGCTTCTTGACAAATGGAAGAATACTCCTCCAAGTGGTATTGCTGCTACAGAATGGAGTGATATATACGAATGGAAATATGGGTTCTCCCAGCGTTACGAAGAGGGATATTACGAAACATCGAAAGATGGTAAGACCAAACAAAGAATTGGGGACAAGGATACTTTTACACGTAGAGTAGGTACATCGTTCAGTCTCTCGGTATCTTACTCTTTCTAAATAGAGCAATTAGTCTAAACTGACGTAGTTGGTGAAATAAAAAATGAAACAGATGAACAACAGTTATAAAAGAAGGATCTCAGACCTATTTGCCCGAATTCTATTTATGGGTATGGGGCTATCACTACTTTTTGCATGTACAAAGTCGAGTGAAGATTTCTTGTATAAAGGTGATATGTTACCAGTGACTATCAAAGGGTATAATGGTAGTACAGAAGCAATGGAGGTCAAGCTGGATACCGTTAGGTTTAAATCGATTATCCCAACCGGACGCGTTGGTTTTAGTGAGGCCTATATTTTTCCTGAAAATAAGGAGACGGCAAAGTTGGTGATAACCGAAAAGAATACGGAAAAAGTGGTTTTGGAAAGGGAATTGAAAAAGGGAGATGGGGCAACTACTATCAATTTTTTATATGCAAATGATAAAGTGAGTGATATGCCTGATATTCCTGCTTTGGAACAAGGTAAGCTGAAATTGATTTACATGTTTAAACCGACAGTGACCAAGTATGCTGGACCGGTAGATATTGTGCTCGGGAAATACTATTGGACACCGAAGGTTTTTGAAGAAATTGATAGAATTAAAGATGTCAAGCCTTACGAGTTTACTAAGCCGATTACGATCGCTACATTCCCTACGGTAGGACAGCAGTATAACGGGCAGCCAACACCGGTTTCGTTTGTAGCCTACATTTACAAAGCAGGAACAAATGAGTTTTACACGAAAGATACGGAGTATGGTTGGCACGCTACCTCTTCGACGGCTCCTAAACCAGGTGCTAATGCCGCAGCCTCTAAATTGTATGTTTTTCAGGAAGCTCCGAATGGTGGTAATATGCAGTTTTTCAAAGAATTGGAACTTTAATACAGGATAAAAAATGAGAATAACAATTAGCTATATCAGAACTTTACTTTGTTGCATACTACTGTCGCTGGTATTTGTGGCCTGCAATAAGGACGACATCATCCGCGAAAAGGCTATGCATATTATCATCAATGGGTATAATGGTGATGCAGAAGACCTAGAGGTAAGTATCGATACTACGGTGTATGATAAAACGGTAATGCATGGTAAGTTTTTGCTTAAATCGACATCAGTAATAGGTTTTAATGTGGTGTATACCTTTAATCCGGTCGTTACAGAACCGCTACTTCGTATAAAGAATGCGACTACGGGAAAGGTGATGTATACCGGAGCATTGCCCGTAGAAGGTACGAAAGCGATGTTCAATTATATTTATCTCGGTGGTAAAGAGCAGGTAATCGAGATACCTAAGGCCGATGCTAATACGAATAAGTTGGGTTTTTATCTGAATTATCCTACGGATAATAGTCCTATTGATATTTTCCTCTATCGCAGGGATGAAGTCAATGGAGCGGAATATAGGGAGTATTTTGCGAAGAATGTCCGACCTAATACTTGGGTGTATACCGACTATTTGGCAACAGAAGCTTTTAATGAGAAGACTAAGCTCGATAAATCAAGTATATGTTTTACAAAAGCAGGGACAGTGGACCAGTGGGCAATCGAGGGTGACGAAAATCAGAGTAAGGTGTCTGCTTTTGGGAAGGGACTACCTCTTGCAGGAGAGAAAGGGTTGGTACAGCCCTACTTTTTCACGCCGAGTGCGGGGATGTTGTCACATTCGAGCCTGTTTTTCTATCCGGACCGTACACAACAGTAGTTGTTGTGGACTAGCAAAATGATATAAAGGGAGTCGGTTTCTAAACAATCGACTCCCAATTTCTTATAAGAGAGACTCCTCTAGAGTATATTATATGCATGCACTGGGGCCATTAGGAAGATGGATGCACGATAGAGCGAAAAAGTGATTTAGGGTAAAGCTGTTATGAAGTTTTTACGTTAAATTTGAAGTGTAAAACTTTAGCTCTTCATGACTATGAATACATTTTCTACCAAGGCATTCGGTACGGAAGCACCGGAGGCCGATTTAAAACAAATGGATATCCAGCGCAGGGAAGTGACCGCCAAGGATGTCGAAATTGATGTCTTATACTGTGGTGTGTGTCACTCGGACCTACATACGGCTAGGAATGAGTGGGGAGCCACATCCTATCCAAGTGTACCCGGGCATGAGATTGTGGGCCGTATCGCCAAGATCGGTGATAGGGTGACGCGGTTTAAGGTAGGTGACCTGGTGGGTGTCGGTTGTATGGTGGATAGTTGTAGAGAATGTGCAAGCTGTAAGGAAGGGGTGGAGCAATATTGTGAAAACGGTATGACGGGCACCTATGATTCGCCGGATGTACACCTCGGAACACATACCATGGGAGGGTATTCAGAGCGCATAGTGGTCGATGAGGATTTTGTATTGAGGGTCCCTGAAAACTTAGATCTGGCAGCGACAGCGCCGCTTTTATGCGCAGGGATCACTACTTACTCGCCATTAAGGCATTGGAATGTGGGGCCGGGCCAACGTGTGGGGATCGTGGGAATTGGTGGTTTGGGCCATATGGGAGTCAAGTTGGCTAAAGCGATGGGAGCCCACGTTGTGGTAATCACAACATCGGCTTCCAAAAAGGAAGATGCATTGCGTCTGGGAGCAGATGAAATCATCCTGTCGACGGATTTGGAGCAGATGAAGAGCAATGCAGGAACTTTACATTTTATCCTGGATTGTGTATCTGCCCAACATGATATCAATGCGTATTTAAAGCTATTGAGAAGAGATGGTCAACTTACGCTGGTAGGAGCACCAGAGCATCCACTTCCAGTTGCTGCATTTAGCCTTATTGCGACCCGAAAGAGTTTTTCCGGCTCGATGATCGGTGGTATTGCCGAAACGCAAGAGATGCTTGACTTCTGTGGTAAGCACAATATCACATCGGATGTGGAGCTGATACGTATGCAGGACATCAATACTGCCTATGAGCGCTTGCTAAAAAGTGATGTCAAATACCGCTTTGTCATTGATATGGCAAGTTTGAAAAACTAGGCTAATCTAGCTAATAGGGGAGGCTCTTTGTGTATGCATTTCAGGCGGTATAGAGAGTCTCCTTTTTTTTGTGACTTTAGTTCGCCAATCCTGCCCATTTGTTGTTCAAAATGACTCTCACCCGTGAGTCTTGTTATGTTTGCTTTTGAGTTGTTTTTATGAATTGTCTCGAAATCAGATTTTTGTCTTTTTTTTGGTGTTTTTGTCCCCTAAAATTGTCCACCAATTGTCCCCCCTCTCGTTGATGTTTTTTTTGCTTTTTTATTTAAATTTACGCCACAATTATTAATACCAATCCAATGAAAAGCAAAAGTCAGGTAAAAACAATAGAGTTCGTACAATGAGTAATAATAACAGACGTGATTTTTTAAAGCATAGCGGTTTGCTGTTGGGGGGACTGTTGCTGCCTAGTAGTCGTATCTTTAGCAGGGAGTCAAGCGCGTTGGCCAGTATCGAGCCTTTTTTAGGTGAAATAGGAATATTCGCTTTTGGTTTTGCTCCTAAAGGTTGGGCTCAATGTAATGGGCAATTGCTTCCTATCAATCAGAACCAACCATTGTTTTCTATATTGGGTACGACCTATGGGGGAGACGGACGAGTGAATTTTGGGCTACCGGATTTACGTGGACGGGTGCCGGTCCATATGGGAGCAGGGCGTATACTTGGTGAACAGCGTGGAGAGCAGGGCCACAGCTTAAGTATAGGAGAGATGCCTGCACACCAGCATGCTGGAGAGACGCAGCGGGTACCTACATTATTAGGTGGAACCGCGGATACGGCAAGCCCGGTCGGTGCATTGCCTGGAAATAATAGTTCGTATCCAACAAGGTTTGCAGCTGATAAGGACGAAATGATGGAATTGGTGATACCAGCTGCCGACAATAATACAATGATTGGTGGCAGTCAGGCGCATCTAAATATGCAGCCATTTATCGTTTTGAATTTTTGTATTGCTTTACAGGGAGTTTTCCCGTCTTAAAATTATAGCAGGAATGGATCAATTTGTAGCTGAAATACGCATATTCCCCTTCAATTTTGCCCCTAAGGGGTGGGCGTTTTGTGATGGGCAACTACTTCCGCTATCCCAAAATACAGCCTTATTTTCTCTGTTGGGTACAAACTACGGTGGAAACGGCAGTTCGAATTTTGCATTGCCCGACTTTCAGGGACGTGTACCCATGCATCCGGGACAAGGCCCCGGTCTATCACCGCATGACTTGGGAGAGGTTGGTGGCGCGGAGACAGTCACCTTGTTGAGCAGCGAGATACCTAGTCATACCCACCCGATTAAAAATCTGAGCTACGCTGTGGCATCGCAGGGAGATACCAGTAAACCTACCAAGGCTTTCTTTGCAGAGGTGCCTAATGTGGATCTATACAGTACTGAGGTCGTTACGGGGCAATCGTTGACGCTTAGGGTTGCAGATACGGTGCAGGGGGGAGATCAACCGCACAATAACATGCAACCTTATTTAACATTTAATTTTTGTATCGCCTTGCAGGGAGTGTTTCCTTCTAGGGGTTAAATTTATACTACTATGCCATATATTGGTGAAATTCGAATATTTGCAGGCAATTTTGCCCCTTTGGGGTGGAGGTTTTGCGAAGGACAGGTACTGCCTATTTCCGAATATGAAGCTTTATTTCAACTGATTGGCACCACTTATGGTGGAGATGGGCAAGAAACTTTCGCCTTACCAGACCTTCGTGGACGTATCCCTATACATATGGGGAATGGCTTTACATTAGGCGAAACGGGCGGTGTCGAAGAAGTGAAGCTTACTGTTAATCAGATACCGGCTCATAATCATTTGGTCTCAGGGACGAATGCTGTGGGTAAGATGTTTGCCCATGCGCAAGGAGCACGGACTGGTACATCGGCCGATCCT
>JBEBQJ010000058.1:0-26143 GCA_040395455.1 Sphingobacterium yanglingense
TACCTGCTGATAAATTCGTAGGCGTAGCGTAAGTGGCTGAAGTCGCTCCACTGATCAGGGTAGCATTACCACCCACAACCTTATACCATTGATAACCCAGGGTTCCATCACCTGTCGCGGTAACGCTTAGCGTCGCCGTCGCTCCTTCACAGTATGCCGCAGGAGCAACGGGTTGGGCGGTAATTGTAGTAGCCGGTTTAACCGTAACGGTCACGTCACTCGAGGTAGAAGCTCCACAAGCCCCATTACCACTGACAATAACGCGGTAAGTATGTGTACCTGCCGATAAATTCGTAGGCGTAGTGTAAGTAGCTGAAGTCGCTCCACTGATCAGGGTAGCATTACCACCCGTAACCTTATACCACTGGTAGCCTAACGTTCCCTGTCCCGTAGCCGTAACACTTAACGTAGCGGTACCACCAATACAATAGGCAGGAGGCGATTGAGGCTGAACAGTGATAACGGTTTTAGCGTGAACAGTAACCGTAATATCATCCGATGTAACTGTACCACAAGTTCCTCCACCACTCACAATAACACGATAAGTATGTGTACCTGCCGATAAATTCGTAGGCGTAGTGTAGGTAGATGAAGTCGCTCCACTGATCAGGGTAGCATTACCACCCGTAACCTTATACCACTGATAGCCTAATGTTCCCTCTCCGGTAGCCGTAACACTTAACGTAGCGGTTGCTCCTTCGCAGTAAGCAGGAGGAGATTGGGGTTGAACCGTGATAACAGTTTTAGCATGAACAGTAACCGTAACATCCGTAGAAGTCGCTGAGCCACACCCGCCCGTAACAATAACACGGTAAGTGTGTGTACCTGCCGATAAATTCGTAGGCGTAGTGTAGGTCGCTGAAGTCGCTCCACTGATCAGGGCAGCATTACCCTCCGTAACCTTATACCACTGATAGCCTAACGTTCCCTCTCCGGTAGCCGTAACGCTTAACGTAGCGGTTGCTCCTTCACAGTAAGCAGGAGGAGATTGGGGTTGAACCGTGATAACGGTTTTAGCATGAACAGTAACCGTAACATCCGTAGAAGTCGCTGAGCTACAACCGCCCGTTACAACAACACGGTAAGTATGTGTACCTGCTGATAAATTCGTAGGCGTAGCGTAAGTGGCTGAAGTCGCTCCACTGATCAGGGTAGCATTACCACCCACAACCTTATACCATTGATAACCCAGGGTTCCATCACCTGTCGCGGTAACGCTTAGCGTCGCCGTCGCTCCTTCACAGTATGCCGCAGGAGCAACGGGTTGGGCGGTAATTGTAGTAGCCGGTTTAACCGTAATGGTCCCCGTCGCTGAAACTGTACCGCATCCCCCTGTTAATGGAATATTGTATGTAAAAGTTCCTACAACACTAGGAGTACCACTGATTGTAATCTTATTATTTTGAAAGTTTGCAGTCACACCAGTAGGTAAGCCTGTAGGCGTACCAATACCTGTCGCTCCTGTAGTAGTATGTTCGATGGCAGTCAACGCTGTATTGATACAAACGGACCTTGGCGTACCCGCAGTTACCGTATTTTTTGCTGTTACAGTGACAACTGCGGTTGTTGTACAACCATTTGAGTTTTTATACGTAATTGTCGTCGTACCAACTGACCTACCTGTGACTAAACCTGTCGAACTTACGGTTGCAATATCAGTATTCGAAGATGTCCAAGCATTATTAGCAGCTGCAGTACCGGATCCTGTTAGCTGTGTTGTATTTTCTTGGCAGACAATCAGAGTTCCTGTAATGGTTGGTATAGTTGGAACCAAAGTTACAGACGCTGTATTATTAGTATTGTCAGGGTCATTTTGAGTTCCCGTAATAGTCGCTTGGTTTGTATAATTGCCCGTACTTTTTACTTTAGCTCTAATTTTTAAAACAGATTCTCCATATAAAGCTAAACCACCAATCGTCCAAACCCCACTAGCAGGAACATAAGTCGTTCCAGTAGGTGCTGTATGGCTATCATATTGAAAACCATCAGGCAATAAATCAGTCACAACAACACCGGTGGCTGCCGCAGGACCAATATTTTTAGCTGTCAAGGTAAACTCAACAATATCATCTATACAGGGAGTCGGCTTGTCTACTATTTTCTCGATAGCAAGATCAGCTCCGAATACACCTTCAATTTTTGCCACGAAAACACCTGCATCCAATTTTCGGTCTCCTGCATCAGCGATTGCTATTTTAAATTCATACTCACCGCCGGGCGTTAATCCAGACAAATCATATTGAATTAATTTTGTCAATCCATTATACTCAACATGAATAGGGAATGGCCCAGGCTGTGGCGCATCATTCCTCTGCAGTTGACTTCCAGTTCTCAAACTCGTGGTATGGCCATTATTCAAATAGTAAGAACTGTTTCCATCTTCATACCCATTTCCATTGGAACCATCTCGTCCGAATTTGCCATAGTTAACCTTATTAATAGAAGTAGTAGTCTGAGCTGGATTTGGTAAGCGAGCCATATTGGTCCAACTACTCGTTCCGACCTTCCTAACAAAAAAGCCAAAGGTGTCATTATACTGAGAACCAACATAATCCGGATACTCCTCAGAGCCAAACTGATAGGCAATTCGCAAAGCATCAGCTCCGCCTGTTAATGTAATTTTGAACGTATAAACAACGGCATCCCATATCGCATTGCTAGTTATTCCTGTTAATTGAGGATCACTATATGAACCAGTTTGTGCCTCAACAGATTCCCGTACTGCTGGATTTTTCCGAGTAATGTTCTGTCCAGCATTACCTGTAGAAAATAATACGCCTGAATTCACGCCCAAACCTGCTGCCGCACCATTAGTAAAAATAGCAATTTGATTATTATTACCTCCACGCACTATTTGCGGAGAAGATATAGTAAGTCCATTTGCATTCAATCCAAAAGCTATGGCCGCAGCATCAGGGTTATAATTTGTCACAGTTGCCTGCCCGAAAAGATTCGAAACCAACGAAAAAATGACCAAGTGCACAAGCATGGTACACTTTAGGACAAAAGATTTTATATTTGTTTTCATCACAGTAATGTTTTGGGCTTATTGTTGTTCAAGGGTTTCATCTACAAATAGACCCAATTGCTTCAGTAGATCCTGATCACTTGTAAGTCGCGAAAACTCTTCTGCAGAAAGTACTCTTTTTAAATCATCCAATATTGAGTTGACATTAAGGCGCTTTCTGGATGTTGGCATATTCTTTAACTCAAAAATTTGATTCTTTACGAGCAATATTTCCATTAAAGCCTCTTCCTTACTCATCCTGTCAAAATTATTAGCAGGCCCTCTAGAAACAGTACTAGTAGTGTCACTCTTCATGAGCATTACCCCCGCCGATTTCTTCATTTTTGAAGAAGATGCCTTCGATGGTGAAGCAAGAAAACCTTGAATCGCTTGCAGTTCTTGTTGAGACTTCTGTTTAATAGCTAGGTCTATATGGTTATCCGTATTTTCTTGTGCTTTTACCATAAAAACTGATGCTAACACGAACAACAAACATAGAAGTCCTTTCGCATTCTCTACGATTGAATCCTGAAACTTTACATTTTCTCTCTTTTTCATAACCTTCATATTTTAGCGATGCATGAAAGCATCATGTCTTGTTTGGCAATTGAAGTGGAGCTTCTAGATTCCGCCTCGCTTGTTTATTTATCAGTCAAATTCTCGTTTGGTTTGTAAATCCTTCCTCTTTGTAGAGGTTATAATTTGGTCGGATTTACACGGCGAAGTTTGCAATAAAAAGGCAAGATGAACGATTATTTAAGTAGACACACAAGGGTACAATCCAACGATATCGAAGACAAAAAGACACAAAAAAGCAACTACCCTAAGTGGACAAAATAAACGCAAGGCGCTAAAAAACAAATTGTTAATATAAAAACACAAGTAGACATCCCAAGGAGACAACAAAGCATTACAAAACTATATCCCCCCACCTCACAACTACCCAAAAGGCATAGCTCCAAAAAACGTAAGCTACCCGTTGACTACTCGGAAAAATCATATAAACTCGTAAAGACAAAATCGGACAATCTCCCTGATTGGATTATTGACGACACATGTACAGGGTGTTTATACACCTATTAGAATCTCGTCCAGTATATGGCGACACACTCCGATAGTATATACGATTGAAAAAAAGGAATGAACTCTGTAAAAACACCGTATACCGATATCTAGAAATAAGAGTATTATACGAGTTTATAGTAGTATATCAGAGAATCGAAATGGAATTAACAAAAAAGCCTCTAGACAATGGTTAAATTGAATAGAGGCTCCTTTTCTGGGATGAACTACAGGAATAATTCTATTTGTGACGTTCCTCCAGGTTTTTAGCTATAGTTTCTAGGGAGAAACCTTTTTCACGTAGCAAAACAAGTAAATGGAAAATCAGATCAGACGTTTCATCTACAAACTCCTTATCAGACTGTGCTAATGCAGCGATTACCGTTTCTACAGCCTCTTCGCCTACTTTTTGTGCTATTTTATTAAGCCCCTTATCTCTAAGATGATTGACATAAGATTCCTGTGTAGGGAATTCATAACGTTGTTGTATAATACGTTCTAACTCAGCAATAAAGTTATTGCCATAATCGGTTACAAAACAACTCCTACTACCTGTATGACAAGTAGGTCCAGCTGGTTGAACTTTTATAAGAATGGTATCCTGGTCACAATCAATATGAAAACTCTTCATCAACAAAAAATTTCCACTCTCTTCGCCTTTGGTCCAAAGTCTATTTTTTGACCTCGAATAAAAGGTGACTTTTTCGTCCTTTTGTGTTTTCTGCCAGGCCTCTTCATTCATATAGCCCAGCATGAGTACTTCTAGTGTTTGGACATCCTGAATGATTACTGGAACAAGTCCATCACCTTTTTCAAAATCTATCATTTTTTTTGTATTGTGTATTGAGTAGTGCGTATCAAGTTCCATTTACAGTTCTATGCGTTTATGGTTTGACTCACCCCATTAACTATCTGACCGCTATTCCCTCGTTACGTAGTTTGCTTTTTAATTCAGGAATTAGTATCTCTCCATAATGGAATACTGAGGCTGCTAAAGCTGCGTCAACATCCGACTGTTGGAATACATCCACAAAGTGCTGCTCATTTCCTGCTCCTCCAGATGCAATCAACGGGATATTGATCAACTGATTGATATGCCCCAACAACGGATTGTCAAAACCATTCTTTGTACCGTCATGATCCATCGAGGTGAGCAATATCTCACCAGCCCCTCGGCTTTCTGCTTCTTTTATCCACTCTTCGGTGTGTATATCGGTCTTCTCTCTACCACCGCGCAAGTGCACATAATTATTACCATCTACAAACCGGGTATCCACCGCAACTACAACAAATTGAGCACCAAATGTCCTTGCCAAATCGTCAATCAACTGTCGGTTCCTAACCGCGGCCGAATTGATGGATATCTTATCGGCTCCACTGTTTAAGAGAATTTCAGCGTCTTTTAACTCGTTAATACCACCACCAATAGTGAATGGAATATTCACTTGCTTAGCGACCGATTTGACAAGGTCTATTGTAGTCTTGCGCCCTTCGTGAGTCGCTGTGATATCTAGAAAAACGAGCTCATCAGCTCCTTGCTGAGAATATTGCCACGCTAACTCTACAGGATCACCGGCATCGCGAAGATCTACGAAATTCACGCCTTTGACCGTACGTCCGTCTTTAACATCCAAGCAAGGTATGATACGCTTAGCAAGCATACTTAAAATTTGATTAATGTTTTTAGATTCCAATCTTTAATCTCGTCAATAGAGATTTTATTCTCATAAATCGCCTTGCCTACTACACATGATTCTAAGCCACCAAGGTCATTGAGATTTTCTAAATCTTTCATCGAAGAGATCCCTCCAGAACCAATCAACTTAATTATTGGAGAATGGGTTAATAACTTCTTATACAAATCTATTCCTGCTCCGCCTAGCTTACCATCTTTTGATATATCTGTACATAAAAAACGGAAGAAACCTAAAGCAAGACACTTATCGATATACTCGATAAGTTTAATTGGTGAACTTTCCAACCAGCCCGAATATTTGATAACCTCGTCCAAAACATCAATAGCAATTACAATACGATTTGCATATTTTACACGACCTTCGTTCAGCTGGCTTAATTCTTCAAGGAAAGTAGGGTTAGTAATTGCTTGCGTCCCTACAATCACACGGAATACCCCCGCATCAATAAGCTCCTTCACCTTTTCGATACTACGTACCCCACCTCCATATTGCACCTTCATATCCGTCCGGCGGACGATATCGAAGAGGTATTCTTGATTAGAAAAATCTCCTTTAGCACCATTCAAATCAATGATATGCACCATTTCCGTACCATTTGCATGGTATTTTTTGATCTGATCTTCTAAGGAAATATCATAGGTAGTTACCTCCTCATAAGAGCCTTCTCTTAATCGAACTACCTTTTTGTCTAAAACATCAATCGCTGGAATGATATACATAAAGTAAAAGTTAAAGGTTAAAATTATAAAAGCCTAATACTATCCATATCTTCCTGACACGGAGTACAGATAGCAAAAATAAGCTTTAATTTCTATTTATATTTTAGTAAAATTTATTAACAGTTGTTCGCCGTGTACACCGGATTTCTCCGGATGAAACTGCACTCCGTAAAAGTTATTTTTTTGAATAGCTGCAGAATAGGCTATACCGTAATTACAAGTTGCTCCTGTAAAAACAGCGCTATATTCTATAAAAAAAGAGTGCACGAAATAAAAATAGCTATTATCAGGGATACCTGTAAACAAAGGGCAATTAACTTCGGCCTTAACACTATTCCATCCCATATGTGGTACCTTGAGTGTCACTCTATCTTTAAAATGTAGTGTTTTCAAAGGGAAAACCGATAAAAGCTTAGCATTTCCCTCTTCCGAAAACGAAGTCAGCAATTGCATCCCAACACAGATTCCCAAGACAGGCTTCTCTAGCGAAAGAATCGTCTCCACCAATCCGGACTCTTCAAGCTTTCTCATCGCGGCGCCTGCATGCCCTACTCCCGGAATAATGATACGATCATAGTCGTCAAAATCTTCTTTACAATTAATCATACCATATTCCACCTCGATACGATCCAATGCTGCAGTTAACGAAAAAATATTTCCTGCACCGTAGTTAACTATTCCAATCATTATTAGTAGTTAGATGTTAGTAGTTAGTAGTCAGATCTTAGATGTTAATAATTATACAGTCTAAATACCACGTACTAAATACTTAATACTATTACAGCACCCCTTTTGTACTTGGTAACTGCATATTTTCCGCATCCCGTCGTACAGCCTTTTTTATTGATTTTGCAAAAGCCTTAAAAATGGCCTCAATTTTATGATGTTCGTTATCACCTTCAGCTTTGACATTTAAATTAGCTTTAGCGCCATCAGAAAATGACTTAAAAAAATGGAAGAACATCTCTGTAGGCATATCTCCTATTTTTTCACGTCTAAATTCCGCATCCCACACTATCCAATTACGGCCACCAAAATCCAACGCAACTTGGGCCAAACAATCGTCCATCGGTAAAGTATAAGCATAACGTTCGATACCTCGCTTATCCCCAAGGACCTGTAAGAAAACTTCTCCCAAAGCGATACCTGTATCCTCTATTGTGTGATGTTCATCGATGTGAAGGTCGCCTTTTACATGCACTGTCAAATCAATGGCTCCGTGTCTCGCAATCTGATCCAACATATGATCAAAGAATGGAAGTCCTGTATCGATATCGGCTTTTCCCGAACCGTCAAGGTTTACCTTGATATAAATATCTGTTTCATTCGTCTTGCGATGATGTTCAGCAGTACGTGTATTCAACTTCAAAAACTCATACACTGCCTTCCAATCGGAAGTCTCTAAAGCTATACATTCGTCTGTAATCTCGAGCTGTTCGGCTTTTCCCAGCTCGTCGTTATTACGCAACCAAATTGCTTTAGCACCCAAATTGTGCGCTAGTTTTACATCATTGACCCGATCCCCTATGACAAAAGATTCACCAAGATTATATTTCGTCTCGTCAAAATATTCCGACAGCATACCTATTCCTGGCTTACGGGTTGCAGCGTTCTCATGTGGAAAAGTTTTATCGATATGTTCTTTTGCAAAAACAACTCCTTCTGCCTTAAAAGTATCTATAACAAAGTTGTGTACAGGCCAGAAATTCTCTTCAGGATGTGATGTAGTACCAAGCCCATCTTGATTGGACACCAAGATAAGTTCAAAGTCCAACTCGCGAGCAATACGGGGAAGGTATTGCAATGCGCCTGGATAAAACTTTAACTTTGCAAAAGAATCAATCTGTTCGTCTTCGGGCTCAAGGATAAGGGTACCATCCCTATCAATAAATAAAACGCGTTTTATAAGGTCTTTCATGATTAAACTAGCTGTAAAATTGTTTAATAGCGCCAATCAGTTTTCTATTGTCTTCTGTTGTTCCTATCGTAATACGCAAACATCCCTCACATAATTCTACTTTCGAACGGTCTCTAACTATAATTCCTCGACTGACCAAAAAATTATACAATTCGCGTGGTTCTTCTAGTTTTGCCAGAATAAAATTAGCATCAGAAGGTACTATATGTACAATCTGCTCAATAGCGATCAGTTCTTGAACTAGCGAGTCCCGTTCTTCTACGGTCTGTTGAATCCAAGTATTGACTGTATCCACATTCTCGAGCGCTTGCAACACTAGATCTTGTGTCGCTTGATTAATATTATACGGTGGCTTTATTTTATTGAATACCTGAATTATTTCCTTATTGGCAAAGGCCATGCCTAAACGCAATGCCGCTAACCCCCAAGCTTTAGATAGCGTTTGAAGAATAACCAAATTTGGGTATTCGGCCAACTCTTGCGTAAATGAGCGTTGTTTTGAAAAATTAATATAAGCTTCGTCGATGACAACCAGCCCCTTGAAATGTGTCAGAATGGTCTCTATATCTTTACGATTTATACTATTTCCTGTTGGATTATTGGGCGAGCAGATGAAAATCATCTTAGTATGCATGTCTAATACCTCAGCAATACCATCCAAATCCAATTGGTACTCGGCAGTCAGATTCACTTTACGTATCTGCACATCGTTGATATTGGCGGATACCTCATACATACCATAGGTAGGAGGTACAAGCACCACGTTATCTATACCTGGTTTACAGAAAGCACGATATAAAATATCGATAGCCTCATCGCTACCATTACCTAAGAAAATATGGTCTGCAGGAACTCCTTTTATTTTGGCCAGTTTGTCTTTCACTTGATGCTGCAAAGGATCTGGATAACGGTTGTAATGATGATCCAGTGGTGAACCAAAAGCATTTTCATTAGCATCTAATAGCACAGATGCTTCTCCTTTAAATTCATCTCTTGCAGAGGAATAAGGGACTAGTTTTTTAATGTTGTCCCTTAGTAGGTTATCTAAGTTGAAAGACATATTTTTTGTCCGTTAAAATTGAGGTGTAAAGATGGTTAAAAATTTAGAGAATCACTAAACTTTATACCAATTACCCTCAAAAGAAAGGACACTCGCATGAAATACGGCTTTTGCCTCCTCCAATAACGGTGTTAAATCCTTATATCGTGCTGAATAATGTCCCATTAGCAATTGCTTTGCTCCAACCTCCAAGGCCACCTGTGCAGCCTCAAGACATGTGCTATGAAGAGTTTCTACAGCCCTGTCCACTAAATCATGTTCAAATGTCGTTTCATGATACAAAAGATCTACTCCCTGTATAGCTTCCACATACCCTGCAAAAGCACGTGTATCAGAGCAATATGCATAACTACGAGAAGCTGGAGCAGGCCTAGTAAGCTCCGCTGCACGATAGACAGTTCCATCCAAATCCGTACAGTCTATTCCTTTCTTGAGTTGTTGAAGAAAAACGGATGGAATATTCTTCCCTTCAATTTTCTCTGGAATCAAAGAAGCCGCACGCTTCCCTTCATCAAAACGGAAACCCGTAGTGGCCACCCTATGTAGTAATGGAAATGACTTTACAGTCAACATTTGCGATTTCATAATTACTTCCTCAACATCTGGATTGGTAGGGTGGAAATGCAGATTATACCTAAGTATCGTATCAGAATATCTGAACTGTAAATTCAGTATATCTAAAAGAGGAGCTGGTCCATGTAAATGTAATTCAGATTTTCGTCCATTCAGGTTCATTGAGGACAATAAGCCTACCAATCCCAAATAATGGTCTCCGTGCAAATGGCTGATAAATATACGAGATATCTTATTACTCTTAATGCCGTAACGGTGCAGTTGCATCTGAGTTCCCTCACCACAATCAATTAAGAACAACTGCTCGTTGAAATTTAAGATTTGTGCCGTAGGGTGACGTTCGTATATGGGAGTCGCCGAACTATTCCCTAGGATTAAGACTTCAAAGCGCATCCGTTATTTACCTCCTATCAAGTCACGCTGAATCTCATTCCCGAAGATAAGATCCTCAGCTTCACTTAGATTTTTGACAATGGTAAAAAAAGCATCAAGATGCGCAACTTTCAAGATCTGCCTTACAGCAGGCGTCAATCCAGTAATGATAAACATTCCATCAGCTCCTTGACACAATCGATCAGCCAACAATCCCATACGCACACCTTCTTCGCAGATATCTTGAACCTGCGACAGGTCCAGCACAATATTACGCTGTCCCGACGTGTTACGAAGCATAAATTCTCCCTTAAGAAAAGCTGCGGCTGCAGCATCTAAATTAGAAGTAAGTGGCTCAATAACAACATATCGTTCGTGCTTATCAATAGTATAACGCATATCTTTATTCTCTTTATAATTTTTCCAACGCCGCTTTCACATTACGTTCGACGCGTGCCAAAACATCTTCCTCGGCAGCGTACTCAAAGCGTTCCCCGGTAATATACTCATAAAGTTCGATATACCGCGCAGATATCGAATCCACGATTTCATCTGTCATTTCAGGCACCTGTTGTCCTTCTTTTCCTTGAAAACCATTCTCAATCAACCATTGTCTCACAAACTCCTTAGAGAGTTGCTTTTGAGGTTCGCCGGCAGCCTGACGCTCCTCATACCCCTCTAAATAAAAGTAACGAGAAGAATCTGGTGTATGGATTTCGTCAATTAGATAGATTACCCCGTCTTTCTTTCCAAATTCGTACTTCGTATCCGCCAAGATAAGTCCTCTTTCCTGAGCCATCACCACTCCACGCTGATAGAGCGCATGCGCATAAGATTCAAGTTGTTCATAATCCTCCTTACTCACTATACCTTGATTCAATATCTCGGCTTTGGATATATCCATATCATGCCCTACTGCAGCCTTAGTAGTCGGAGTAATAATTGGTTGGGGTAATTTATCATTCTCATTCAATCCCTCTGAAAGAACTTCTCCGCAAAGCTCGCGCCCACCATCTCTATAGGTACGCCAAGCATGTCCAGAAAGGTAACCACGCACAACCATCTCGACCTTAAATGGTTCACACATTTGCCCTATTGTCACAGAGGGATCTGGCACCATAATAACCCAATTGGGTAAAATATCCTCGGTCGCCTTCAAAAACTTAGCAGCTATATTATTAAGGACCTGCCCCTTAAAAGGAATAGCTCTTGGAAGAACTACATCAAATGCAGAAATACGATCCGAAGCCACCATGACCAAATACTTACCGTCTATAGTATAGACATCCCGCACCTTTCCTCTATAAAAAGAGGTCTGTTTACTAAAATTAAAATGGGTTTCTTTTATTGCACTCATCGTATTAAATCGCCCTATAGTTTATTTATTATTTGTATTCAAATCTCCGTAAGCCTCCAAAATACGTTTCACCAGCTTATGCCTAACGACATCACTCCCTGTAAGATATACAATATCGATACCACTGATATTGTCCAAGAGCTTAATAGCAGTAGCTAGTCCAGATTGCGACTTTTTAGGAAGATCAATCTGTGTCAGATCGCCCGTAACAATAAATTTGGCCGTTGGTCCCATACGAGTCAAAAACATTTTCAACTGCATATCGGTCGCATTCTGTGCTTCATCCAAAATCACGAAGCAATTATCTAGTGTCCGTCCTCTCATAAAAGCCAACGGAGCAACCTCAATTGTCCTATTCTCTAAATATCCCTTCAATTTCTCAACGGGTATCATATCATCTAGTGCATCATAGAGCGGGCGTAGATAAGGATCTACCTTTTCCTTCAGATCTCCTGGTAAAAAACCTAAGTTTTCTCCAGCCTCTACTGCGGGCCTCGTAAGGATAATACGTTTTATTTCTTTATTACGAAGTGCTCTAACAGCTAAAGCAACAGCGGTATACGTTTTTCCTGTACCTGCTGGACCAACAGCAAACAGAATATCGTTTTTATTGATACTATCTACCATCTTACGTTGGTTCGGAGTACGCGCACGCACAATCAAACCATTAGGCCCGTACACAATAGGCTCGCCTTTAAGTCCGGGCAACTGACCATTTTCCTGTTTTTCTTTATCAGATGAGGGCTGCTCGCTAGGGGGAATCCCCAATAATTCCTCCAACTCCAACCCTCCCAAAGAATTGTATTTGGATACATGGTCCATGATAGTTGAAAAGATAGATTCAAATACGCGCTGTTCTGCCTCCTCTCCTAGTATCTTCAATTCTGTTCCTCTTGCAATCAAACGTAATTTTGGAAATCTATTTTTAATAGATTCAAAATTTTCATTTTGAGCTCCCCATAGAGAGACCAAATTAACATTGTCCAAATTGATGATTAATTCGCTCAAATTATTATGGTTTTTAGTTTAAATGTCATGTATACAAGGACTCGCTTATAAAAATTATCACACCGGATATTATTCGGAGCCATTTTATTCTCAACGGTATAACTACGACATCGCAATTATGGGGCCTGTCGCTTATCCTACGTGGATACCACCTAGATAAAGTTAGATAAGATTTTCAATTTGTATAATGCAAAAACATTCTTATCTAAGCAAATTACAATCAAAAATACAAACTAATTTTTTTACATCTATCGAATGTGAAAAATATTCATTATTTTAAATGTGAAAGTCCTTTATGAGGACTACTTTTACTAACTTTGTCTTTACTTTTTTTCAAAAAACAATAGTTTTAGGCCACGTTTTCAGGACAACGGGCTGTTAATATGGGAGTAATAACATTAACAACAGATTTAGGTTACCGCGATTTTTATCAGGCGGCATTGAAAGGGAGCATTATTTCATTGTTACCCAATGTGCGTTTAATAGATATCACACATGAAATCCCCTCTTTCAACATACAGCACGCCGCATTTATACTTCAGAACGCATACCACTATTTTCCAAAAGGAACGGTACACCTCATTGGTATCGATACAGTTTTTCAAGAAGGCTGTCGCTATATCGCAATGAAGTTTGATGGTCACTATTTTGTTGGTGCAGACAATGGCATATTCAGTATCATCCTTGGTGAAAAAAAAGCTGAACAACTTTTCGAGATTGAGATGATGCAAGACCTTAGATTCTTACACTTCCCATTAGCCGACATTCTAGTAAAAGCGACCTGTCATATTGCCCAAGGCAACCCTATCGAAAACCTCGGCTCACCAATAGCTACCCCCCTACAGAAGGTCACCTTATTGCCAATCATAGAAAACAGTTTCATCAAGGGACACGTATCCTATATCGACTCTTTTGGAAACGTTATATCAAATATCAGTAAAGACCTCTTCAATCAGGTCCAAAAAGGGAGAAACTTTATTCTTCATTTTAAACGGAACGAAACGATAAATAAAATGAGCTGGCATTACAACGAGGTTTCAGAAGGCGAAAAACTCTGCCTATTCGGAATATCCGACTATCTCGAAATCGCTATCAACAAAGGTCACGCTAGCAATCTATTGGGCTTATACGCCGATGAGACTATCATGGTTGAATTTTTAGACTAGAAAAACACCATGTCTATTATGAAACATACGCTACGCATATGCCTCATCCTATACGGCTTGATATCCATCAATTCTTTTGCCCAACAAGCGCTAGACTCTATCTCGTTTGAATCGCAACGAAAGCGAGTGAACGACCTCTTAGACCAAAGGAGCAAGCGTTTTGGGGACTACACAAACTCTTTAGAAGAAAAAACGGGAATATTCGGCCTATTCAAAACCAAAAATGACATGCAGAAATCCATTGATATCTTAAAATCTGTGATTATCAATGACAATGCAATATTTATTGAAACACGAAAACTCCTAACCCTAAAAGACAATGAGGCAACACGTTTTCAAACACTAGCCAAAGAATACGACCAACAGGTGACAGCTTACATGAAGACCATCTCCAAACTGCAAGCTGAAAACGAGCGTCTAAGAGAAAACATCAAAATGCTAGAAGAAGAAGACCAGCAGGACAACAAATACCGCTATATCTCAGCTATAGCACTATTCCTAGCTGGAATTATCTATCTACTGTATAAGCGCCGTAAACCTAAAAATTTGACGCAGGTTTGATAAGACGACTACTTTATATCATTACATTTGTCAGTTGGAACAAAATGCTTTTAAGATTACACAATAATGGCTAGACCAAGATTAAACAGTGGCGATTCACATTCCGATGATTTACCCAAGCCCAAACTAAACAAAGAATTACTTAAAAAGGCAGCTCAAATTTTATCTTATTTGAAACCTTATAAGGGTAAATTTATCATTGGCATGATCTTTTTGATTATGTCCAGTTTAACGATGTTAACCTTACCAGCATTATTGGGCGCCATGATTGATGCTGCACAGGGAAAACAAACCTACCCTTGGCTCGAACCCAGTGTATTCGCCATAGGTGGACTATCACTTATCATCTTATTTTTCTTATCAATCACGTCTTTTTTTAGAATACGCTTATTCGTGGAGATATCAGAAAAAACTTTAGCTAGTATCCGTAGAGAATCCTATCTAAAGCTAATCACTCTTCCAATTGACTTTTTTGCCAATCGTAGGGTAGGCGAACTAAATAGCAGGCTTTCATCGGATCTCTCTCAAATACAGGATACCATGACAACAACGCTGGCTGAAGTCATCCGCCAAACCATCAGCCTTATAATCAGCGTTCTTCTTTTGATTCTTGTATCCCCTAAGCTGGCTTTGATGAACCTCTGCATCTTACCTATTTTGGTCGTCTCAGCTATTTTTTTCGGTCGTTTTATCCGTAATCTTTCCCGTCAGACTCAAGATCAACTTGCAGACTCCAATAGTATCGTACAAGAAACGCTACTTGGCATCTCCAATGTTAAAGCCTTTGTTAACGAGTACTACGAATCTCAACGCTACAACAAAAAACTTCATAATGCAGTAAATCTATCTGTTAAAGCTGCAACATACAGAGGTTTATTTGCTTCGTTTATCATCTTTTGTATTTTCGGCGCAGTAATAGCTGTGATTTGGTACGGAGCTTCACTCGTCTCCCTCGGGGAAATTTCCGTTGGAGACCTCACAACCTACATCCTATACTCTATGTTTGTTGCTGGCTCTATGGGTAGCTTCCCTGAGCTGTACGCAGGTCTGCAAAGAGCTCTAGGTGCTAGCGAACGAGTTTTAGAAATCCTCAACGAGAAAACAGAGGATATCCAGGTGACTGAAGAGGATAAAAATATTAAAAGACATATCATGGGCAAGCTTACCTTTGACCAAGTCAGCTTTGCTTATCCGTCACGCCCCGACTCTAACATCCTGAATGAAATTTCATTTACTGTGGATGCAGGACAAAAAATAGCGGTAGTGGGCCCTAGTGGCGCTGGGAAGTCTACAATAGCCTCTTTGATACTTCAGTTCTACCAACCTTCATCTGGCGAAATCCGTTACGACGAAATGCCATCCTCCAGCTTTGCCATAACGGACATCCGAAATCAAATAGGCATTGTACCTCAAGATGTATTGCTCTTTGGAGGAACCATACGGGAAAATATTAACTATGGAAGGCTAGATGCGAATGCGGAGAGCATAATAGAAGCGGCCAAACGTGCTAACGCACATGATTTTATCATGGGATTTCCTGATGGATACGACACTATGGTTGGAGAAAGAGGCGTAAAACTATCCGGAGGCCAACGCCAACGTATCGCTATTGCAAGAGCCTTACTAAAAGACCCGGCTATACTTATATTAGACGAAGCGACATCTTCATTAGACTCTGAATCCGAAAGACTCGTTCAAGAGGCCTTGGAAGAGCTCATGAAAAACCGCACATCTCTTATTATTGCACATCGTCTATCAACAATAAAAAATGCGGACAACATTCTCGTAATCGATGACGGGCAGGTAGCGGATTTTGGCAACCATACCGAGCTATTATCCAAAGGTTCTGGACTATACCATCATTTATATACGTTGCAGTCTAGTCAAAAAAACCTAATCCAGTAAGAGTAAAGTCACCTAGCAGGGTTAAATTTTGTTAATCCAGTTCCTAAAAAACTTTTTGGAACGATGGTTGTTTATTGAATACTAAGAACGAAAAATAAACAAATATTTAGTCATGAAAAATAGAAACGGATTAGTTGCATTTGCATTATTAGGGTTGGCAGTTGGAACCGCAGCCTATTATTTATTGGGCACAGAAGATGGAAAAAAAACATTGGACAAAGCCAATGATGGTATTAAAGATTTAACAAAATCGATTAAAGAGCTTTCTAAAAGAGAAGCAAAAAAAGCATCACGTTTGGCTAAAGAAGCAAAAGAAGATTTACGAGAGTGGAAATCGAAAGCAAAGGACGCGGGTAGAGATGTATTAAACAAAGTATCGGAAAAAACATCAGACTGGGCGAGCAAAGCTTCAGATGCTACGGATAAAATTGCTCATAAGACCGAAGAATTATCAGAGAAAGCAAAATCGGCAATCTCAAAAGCTTAATTTTCAAAAGTAAACACTGTGCACTGCAAATTTAGTATCTTTGCGATACATGAGTCTTTTGCAGCAAATCACGACTTTAGTCAACAAAGATCTTACTTTAGAGTGGCGTTCTAAACATGCCATAAATGGCATCCTACTATATGTGGTGTCTACTGTTTTCGTTTGCTATCAAGCGTTTAAATCAGTAGACACCCTGATTTGGAATGCCTTGTTTTGGATCATTCTACTCTTTGCCTCAATAAATGCAATAAGTAGATCGTTCATCCAGGAAAGTCAATACCGACAGCTCTACTATTATTCCATAGCTAGTCCAAAGTCTGTAATACTCTCAAAAATAATCTACAACATTATACTGATGACAGTACTCTCTGCCATCGCTTACCTAATATATTCTTTGGTATTCAAAAACCCAGTTGGTGACCCTCTATTCTACTTTATTGCAGTTTTTCTAGGCGCTATAAGTTTTGCAACCGTATTTACAATGGTATCTGGGATAAGTGCCAAAACGGGCAACAATAGCACAATGATGGCTGTTTTAGCATTCCCCATAATCATCCCGTTATTAATCGTCTTAATAACGCTCTCACAAAATGCGCTCCAAGGAATAGACAGGACTGAAAGCTACAACGAAATCGGTGTTCTTGTAGCAATTAATGTCATAACTGTTACTATTTCTTTATTGTTATTTCCTTACCTTTGGAGGGATTAAAACAACACGTAAAAAATGAGAAAAAACTGGTGGAAAATATTAGCAGCATGTCTAGTTAGCGCTTCTGTTGTCGCTGGATTTATGGGGCCCGTGCCTAAACTATTTCTTCTTCATGAAACAATAAGGAATGTTTATTTCCATGTCCCCATGTGGTTTGCAATGTTCACCTTATATACCATCTCTGTGGTATATAGCGTAAAATATCTTAACAATGGTAACCCAAAATATGACATGATTGCTGTTGAAGCAGTGAACACAGGTGTTATTTTTTGCTTTTTAGGATTACTAACCGGAATGCAATGGGCCAATATAACTTGGGGAGAGGCATGGCCAAGTGATTCTAAGACCAATGGGTCCGCGATTGCTACACTCATGTATCTAGCCTACCTTGTGTTACGTAACACGTTAGAAGAAGAGCAAAAGCGTGCCAAAATATCCGCTGTTTATAATATTTTCGCGTTCCCGATCATGATAGTCCTAATGTATATCCTACCTAAGATGACCGACTCCTTACACCCTGGCAGTGGAGGTAACTCTACTTTTGGTGACTTGGACATGGACAATAATATGCGTCCAATCTTCTACTCTGCTGTTATTGGATGGATACTGACTGGCGTGTGGATTTGTACTTTGAGATACCGCATAAAATTATTGGAATACAAGGCGAATCAAATCGGTTAACATTATACTTTAAAAAACCAGTGTTGATTTTTTAAGCACCTAAGAATCAATCATACACATAAAATCTTATTCTGATGAAAAAAATTAGTTTACTTTCCATCTTTACCCTAATGACGACGCTAGCTTCATATGCACAATCAACAGACATTGAAATGGCAGAAGGCCTTCGTAGTTCTGGAAAAATATGGGTTGTAGTGCTTGTGTTATTAACAATCGTTATTGGAGTATTTGCTTACTTATTTACCATAGACAAGAAAGTCACAAAACTCGAAAAGAAAAACTCATAGCCCTATTTAAAAAGCACTCCGAAATTATGATTATCAAACAACACAGAAAGTTTACTCCAATCAATATACTATTCGTATCGATTATTGGAGCTCTTTTGTGTTTAGGAGCTTTCTTACATCTTCCTGATGAATTGAGACCAGTGCTACTAGAACCAGCTGCAAACAATCTCTTTAACATTAAGATTGGAGCCGGACTAGCTCCTATATCAAACGTCCTCTTAACATTGACGTTAACCTTGTTACAGGCCTTCTTATTAAACAGGGTGGTGAACCATTTTAATTTTCTAGGTAAGCCAAATTTCCTAACAGCACTGCTCTTCATGACCCTGGTCAGTCTATTTCTACCATTTTTAGTTCTGTCACCTACTCTAATTTGTAATTTCATTACCATTTGGATGATGAGCAAGCTCTTCGCAATCTACAAACAGGCTGATGTAAAAGGGTTAATGTTTGACCTAGGGATGATTGTAGCTATCGGAAGCCTAGTCTATTTCCCGTTTATCGTAATGTTTTTACTCCTATGGATAGCCTTAATCATCTTTAGACCGTTTATTTGGCGAGAATGGGTGACGCCGTTTTTGGGCTTTTCTGTTGTTTATTTTCTACTTGGAGTTATTTACTATTGGTTGGATAGGTTTGAGGAATTCAAAACTATATTCTCTCCATTTACGAACCCGTTGCCCCATACACTACAAGTAGAATTCCAAGACTATCTAGTCGTAATACCTATTGCAATAGCGCTCTTACTTTTATTAATTGTACTGAGGGACCAGTATTTTAGGAGTGTAGTACATATACGAAAATCGTTTCAGCTGCTTTTTTATATGCTATTGCTGATTGCAGCTTCCTTTTATTTGAATGAAAAAATAAACCTGAATCACTTTCTACTTTGCGCCCCTCCTTTGGCAATCTATTTAGCTTATTATTTTTCCTTTGCTAAAACCAAATGGGTGTTTGAAAGTCTATACATTGTGATTATGATTACTATAATATACTTTCAGTTCATGTAAAAAACTGAAAAACAATCGTTTAACCTTTTTTAACAAAATGAGGTTAAGGATTCACTAAAATTTAAATAGTTTTGTAACGAAATAAATCCATCAGAAGAACAAACTGATTATTTATTAAAAAAATGCCAGTTCGTTATTGGCCTATCAAAATAACATAATAAAGACGTCCGAAGCGCGGAGATTATAAAATATATGCATAAACAATTCAATGTTTTGAGTGCCCAAAAGGCTTTACAGCTTGTAGTTGCTACAGGTCTTTTGCTAGTAAACATCCAAGCGAGTGCCCAGACTACAACCTCGCATTCTCCTTATTCCAAATTCGGCTTAGGACAGATGAGAGAAGACCTCCTTCCGCAAACTCGGTCAATGGGAGGAATATCCAGTGCAATACGTTACCAATCAGGACTCCCTATTCTAAACTTGGCCAATCCAGCAAGTTACTCAGCTTTCTCTAGAACAATTTTGGAAGTGGGACTTTATGGAAATGCAACAGAGCTTAGTAGAACTGGAGTAAAAGACAATACAGCTGACTTTGCTTTCTCTCACTTAGCAGTAGGTATTCCGCTCTCACAACGCTATGGCGGGCTTGCTTTTGGGCTTATTCCTTACTCTGATGTCGGCTATAACCAAACTAGTACGGAACGTATAGGAGATTTGACCTATAATATTTCCTCAAAAGGAGAAGGTGGAATAAACAAAGCGTTCTTTGGTTACGGAGTATCACCACTGAAAGGGGTAAGTATTGGTGCTAATGTGGGTTTTTTATTTGGCGAATTGACAGATATAGACTTAGTTAGTTTCCCCAAAAACCCAGGTATGCTAAATGCTCGCTACAATGAAACTCGACTTGTTCGGGGAGCAACTTTTGACTATGGTGTGCAATACTCGAAAGCAATAAGTAAAAAACTAAATCTGACGGTAGGGTATACGGGATCTCTCAACAACACCGTATCAAGCAAAACCACATCGTTTGTCAAAAGAACTGAACCATCAAATGATCCAGATTATCAAAACGTAGCTCTTGACACTGTATCAAGCGTAACAGGTCTCTCTCGAAACATAAATCTCCCTTTGAAACACAACATTGGTTTTGCGCTATCTAAAGGCTATAACTGGATGGTGGGTGCCGATTTCAAATATGCGGACTGGACCTATTTCCAAACGCGTGCAGGAGAACCCTCGCTTGGAAAGAACTATGGCGTCGCTGTGGGGGGACAGATTAAACCCGACCCAACATCTTTTAAATATTGGAATATCGTAGATTACAGATTAGGCTTCCGCTATAACCAGACACAGTTAAAATATAACAACCAGAACATTAACGACATGGCTGTTACGGTTGGTCTTGGTCTTCCACTACCAGAAACTAATTTTGGTCTTACATTTTCCAGAATTAACATCTCAGCCGAATTTGGACAGCAAGGTTCACTCTCGAACAATCTGGTCAGAGAGCGCTATGTCAATCTCAACTTAGGCTTTACACTAAACGACACTTGGTTCCGAAGAAGAAGTTATGACTAGTATAAAAACAGTCTTGTCAAAAAAATATTATAGCACTCCCCTATTGCTTCTTCTTGCAATAGGGGTTTTCTTGCTTAGTAGCTGTGAGAACGACCTTCGTGAGGTCAATAAAATCGAAAACATACAACAAGAGGAAGCCGTCGACATCTCAAAAGATGTAAAAATTATCCTCAGTGACTCTGCCGTCGTAAAGGCCCAATTGACAGGTCCTGAAATGCGCGTATATCACGATACAACAGGCAACAAAAACAGCAACTACGAATTTCAAAAAGGAATACTGATTATATTCTACGACTCCGAGGGTAAAGAAAGCCAACGTATTAAATCTGACTATGGCAAACAACGGGTACTCGACGGGATTACTGAATTTAAAAAGAATGTAGTAGTAAACATGTCGGATGGATCAGTTATAAAAACAGAGGAGTTGTATTATGATGAGAAGAAGAAAATCTATTACAACGAGGTGCCTATTTCTTTCGAGTTCAAAGACGCTAGAGGTAACCTTCAAGCGACCTCTTTCACTTCGGACACCGAATTTAGGAACATAAACGGGCAAAATATGACTGGATTCTATATTTCTTCAGGTAATAGTCTTTTGCCTTCATTTGGCAATTAATTCGACCTCAACAACAAAGGCTCAAATAAGTTTTATTTACATTATAAAATTTACTCTTTTTTTTTATAAAAGTTGTATCTTGCGCCTTGTTTTAACAAAACTCAATTAAATAACTAAAGAACACATAAATACAATACGAGAATATGGGATTAATGGGTAATTTGCGTAACCGTGCTGGATTGGTAATATTCATAATCGGCTTAGCAATTGTTGCATTTTTATTGGGGGACATCATTAAGTCCGGAACGCCATTTTGGGCGAAAAAGCAAAATGAGATTGGTAGTGTAAATGGAAACTCCGTTGATTACCATGATTTCAATGCGCAAGTAGAACAAACATCGGCAATGTATCAGCAACAAATGGGCGGTGCTGAAACTCCTCAAATAAAAAACTTTGCGGTACAACAGGTATGGAACCAGTTTGTATCCAAAGAATTGATGGCTATTGAAATTGAAAAATTAGGGCTATCTGTAGGTAAAAAGGAGTTTAATGACCTCATAACAGGTCCAAATCCTTCTCCTCAGATTATGCAAACCTTTACCAACCCTGAAACTGGTCAGTTCGACCGTAATTACCTAACACAGGTGATTAATGAGGCTAAAAGTGGTAATGCGCAAATAGCACAACAATGGGAATTACTCCTAGAAAACGTACGCACCCAAAGATTGACGGAAAAGTATTCTAACTTGTTAAGCAACTCTGTCTATGTTACAGCATTGGAAGCACAAGATGAATATACTGCAAAGAATAAATTAGCAAATTTCAAGTACGTAATCCTTGACTATTCTTCTGTTAATGAGGCGGACATTAAGTTAACTGATGCGGATTATAAAGAATACTACGACAAACATAAAAATTCATTCAAAAACGCTGAAGAAACTCGCGCAATAGAATATGTATTATTTGATGCAAGTCCAACGGCAAAGGATTCACTAGCGACATTGGCTGCTATCCAAACTTTAAAAAGCGAGCTTTCTACATCTACAAATGATTCGTTATTTGTAGTTAGTAGTTCAGACAACAAATATCCTGTAACTTATTACAGAAAAGGTCAAGTTAGTCCTGCTTTAGATTCTGTAATATTCAATGCAGCTAAAGGCAGTACAGTTGGTCCATTTTTAGCAAATGGAAACTATGAGATTGCAAAAATAATTGACTCTAAATTTAGCCCTGATTCTGTCAAAGCTAGCCATATATTATTAAATGCAGCAGCTGAAGGCGGTGTGGACAAAGCAAAGGCGAAAGCTGATTCTATCAAAGGTCTAATTGCAAAAGGCGAAAGCTTTTCTGCATTAGCAGTGGAGTTCAGCCAAGATCCAGGTAGTAAAGCAAATGGTGGTGACCTAGGTACCTTCACAAGAGGACAAATGGTGGGACCGTTTGAAGAGGCTGCTTTCAACGGAAAAACTGGAGATATTGTAGTCGTGGAATCTCAATTTGGAGTACACATTTTGAAAATAGAGAAACAAGTTGGTAATTCTAAAATAGTTAAAGCCGCGATACTTGACAAAGTAATCACAGCAGGAAAAGAAACAACAGACGCAGTATATGCAAAAGCAAGTTCTTTCTTTACAACTGCCGATAGCAAGAATTTTATAGAAACCGCTAAAAAAGAAAACTTAAATGTTCAAAAAGCCCTTCGTGTACAGCCTATGGACAATTCGCTTAACGGGGCCGAAGCTTCAAGAGAATTGATTCGTTGGATTTTTGATGCCAAAAAAGGCGATGTATCTGACAAGATATACGAAACGGAAAATAGTTTTATAGTCGCAAAAGTTACCGGAATAAATCCAAAAGGAATCCAATCTTTGGAAGCTATTAAAGGAGATATTGAAATAGGCGTTAAAAACCTTGTAAAAGCGCGTATGTTAAAAGAAAAGATGAACAACGCAATTACTGGGTCCGCTTCTTTAGACCAAGTTGCCCAAAAAGTTGGAAAACCAGCTATTGCTGTGGAAAACATAGTCTTAGCCAACCCTGTGATTCCAGGTGTTTCATTGGAAAGCGCTGTAATAGGCACAGTATTTGGCTTACAACCAAACAAACCTTCTAAAGCTATTGAAGGTACACAGGGTATATACGCTGTACAAGTGGATAGCTTTGTCAATCCAAAAGAAATGGTTGATACAGAACGTAAAAACCAACAAAAACAAATGTTGACGTCTAAGCAGCAGCGTGCGTGGGGTTCAATCTTTAAAGCGTTGCAGGACAATGCGAAGATTGATGACAATCGCATTAGATTTTATTAAGATATTATAACTAATTTTATAGCTGGACATGATATCATGTCCAGCTTTTTTTATATTTTTATCTCATGGATATTCAAGAAAACATAGTCAACAAAGTCGCTTTAAGTGGTTTAATCACCGTCGATTTAGCAGATTTTGCTCCTTCACAAGATGATATTTTGGTCTATGACATTAAGGATAATCTTTTCCATGGCCTGATTCTAAAAGAAAAGGATTTTAGAGATTTTGTAAAGCTTCATGACTGGTCTCAATACCAAGACAAACATATCGCAATCACCTGTTCAACGGACGCGATAGTTCCAACCTGGGCCTATATGATACTTGCAAACAAATTGGCACCATTCGCCAAGACAATACACTTTGGAACACAAGAAGAGGTTGTTCGGGATTTATTTTCAGAAACGATCCAAGCGATAGATTACACATCCTATCAGGATCAGCGTATCGTTGTAAAAGGATGTGGAGACATCTTTGTACCCGAAAGCGCCTTTGTTAGCTTTACACATAAACTTAGCCTCGTTGCGAAAAGCATTATGTATGGTGAACCGTGCTCTACAGTACCTGTATTTAAACGTAAGAATTAAACCAATGGTACTTTCCAATCGTCCAACGTACATGCTGCCATTGGAATAAAGACACTAAACAAACACAAACGACCCAAAAGCAGTCAATACGCCGTTCGAGATAACAATGTTAATAATTTGGTGTGGATGTTCCATACGGCCTTAATAAACGAAACTATTTACGTATGAAAAAAATCTATTGTTCCTTATTTGCATTATTAATTGGCCTAACATCGAGCTTTGCCCAGTCCCTTCCCTACCTAAAGGAACCAACCTTCAAAGAAGGTGAGAAATTGTCCTACAAACTACGATATGGTATAATTTCCGCAGCTAATGGCGTACTATCCGTCAACAAATCTCAACTACAGTTTAGCAATAAGAACACCTTCCATCTAAATGCATTTGGACAGACTTCTTCAGGGTTTTCAATCTTTTATACTGTAAAAAATAAATACGACTCCTATATAGACGGGAATACATACCAACCCTATCTATATACAGAAGATATTCATGAAAATAATTATACTCGGAAGGAGTATGCTACATTTGACCATCGTAATTCTACTGTAAAAGGAGCAAAAGGGACTTTTAAGGGAAAGACATCCCAAATATTTGATTTGTTATCAGCCTATTATTTCTCAAGGAACCTAGACCTATCATCATTAAAAATAGGAGACACCTTCAAAATCACCTACTTCCTAAATGACGAAATTGCGGAGCTAAAAGTTGCCTATGCTGGTACCGAGCAGATAAAAACCAGTCTTGGTATGTTAGATTGTATTAAACTAAGTCCAGAAATAAAACCTGGTCGTATCTTTAAAAAGGACAGTAAATTGTATCTTTGGGTCACCAATGACGGCAATCGTATACCTGTAAAGGCGCAAGTAGAAATCTTAATAGGTTCCGTCACTATGGAATTGACTAAAGCCGAAGGGTTGAAATACGAATTGGGAAAAAAAGTGAGCTATTCAAAATAAGTAAAATCATGATTGAGGTTGATAATGTATTAGTCCACGAGGACTTGATAAGTAATGATTTTGTTTGTAATCTATCAAAATGTAAAGGCATTTGCTGTGTAGAAGGTGATGCTGGTGCTCCCCTACGGGAATCAGAAAAAGCTGTTTTACAAGAAATATACCCCAAAATAAAACGCTACATGACCGAAAAGGGTATACAAGCGGTAGAAGAACAGGGAACACATGTGATAGACAGCGACGGGGACCTCACTACCCCATGTGTAGATGGCAATAAAGAGTGTGCTTATGTCACTTGGGAAAATGGAATAACCAAATGTGCTATAGAAAAAGCTTATGAACTGGGAGAAGTAGACTGGAAAAAGCCTATTTCTTGTCACTTATATCCTATACGCACGACCCACTACCCTCAGTTTGACGTCTTACACTACGATAGATGGCACATCTGTAAAGACGCTTGTAGTTTTGGCAAAGAACTTCAGGTTCCAGTCTACAAATTTTTAAAAGACCCACTCATACGTGAATATGGTATTGAATGGTATACTAAATTAGAAAAATCTGTAGAATCTATCTAAGGGATTTTTGCTATCTTTATTGCGTATAAATAGACGCTAATTGGTATTTACCATCATTCATGCTTA
>JBEBQJ010000059.1:0-25827 GCA_040395455.1 Sphingobacterium yanglingense
AAAAGGCTGAGATTATACCCATCCCGACTAAACTCGGGAGCACCTGATCTGGATAATGCCAGCGTAGGGAAAGGGCGGTTAAATTGTAACGCTACTGTGACCCCTTGCAGTAGTAAGGTTTAACTCAAAACAAGTTTAAAATTTATGATTAAGCATTTTTTTGCTGCTTGGTTATTGGCGCTACTTATGACAGCAAATGCCGTAGCCCAACACAAACTTACAGTTCGTGTAACAGACCAACAAGCGCTCCCTATTGGAGGAGCCACTATCACAATCGATGGCCAGTCAAAGCAGACCGATGTAAAGGGACTAGCAAGTTTTTCAACATTAGATGAAGGCAACAAAGACGTCAAAGTACGGTATTTAGGTTATAGAACGTTCACAACAACCGTCAATACCGCTAGTCAACACATCGATGTAAGCCTTAAACCACTGCACCTGCAAACCGGAGAAGCTTTTGTGTATGCAACGCGGGCAAAAGACAATGCTGCAACGACCTTTAAAAACATCGGTAAGGAGGATATACAGAAAGCGAATCTGGGGCAAGACATCCCTTATCTGATCAACCAAACACCTAGCGTGGTGATAGGTTCGGATGCAGGTGCTGGAATCGGCTACACGAATATCACCATACGTGGTTCAGACAACGAACGCATCAATGTCACCTTAAATGGTATCCCACTCAACGATGCTGAAAGTATGGGCTCATTCTTTGTCAACCTACCCGACTTTGCCTCCAGTATGGAAAGCATACAAATACAGCGCGGAATTGGGACTTCAACCAATGGTGCCGGTGCCTTTGGGGCTTCATTGAATATACAGACGGATGCACTCGAAAGCAATCCTTACGCCGAACTCAATAACAGCTTTGGTTCATACAACTCTTGGAAAAACACACTAAAAGTTGGTTCTGGATTAATCAACGACAAGTATGCTTTTAATGCTCGCCTATCGCGTATTGCATCAGACGGTTATATGGAAAGAGCCTCTTCGGATATGAAATCTTTTTACGTTGATGGAGGTGTCTACACAGAGAAACACACATTAAAAGCGACGCTTTTTTCCGGAAAACAGAAGACCTATCAAGCTTGGACAGGTGTACCAGAGCCACTGATCAAAGGTGACAGGTCATTATTAGCAGAATACGCAGGCACAGGACTGGGCATATATGACGGTCCAGAACTAGACCGAATCCTTCAAGCGGACAGACGCTATAATGTCTATACCTATGATGATCAAACCGATAATTATACCCAGACGCATGCTCACCTGCAGTACACCAACAGAATCAATGAAAAACTAGATCTTAACACAGCATTACACTATACCCGTGGTGCTGGTTATTATGAAGAATACCGCCTAGATGACAAACTTGCGAAATACAACATAGAGGATGTCACACTCGGAGGAGAAAAGATAAAGAAATCGGACCTGATCCGTAGAAGATGGTTAGATAATCATTTTTATGGATTGACCTATGCCTTAAACTACAGACCGAGCAATGCAGTCAACATGACACTAGGTGGCGCCTACAACCAATATAAGGGAGACCACTATGGTGAAGTAATTTGGGCAAGATATGCATCAAACAGCGAGCTAGGGGACAAATATTACCTCAATGATGCCAAGAAAAATGATTTTAACGTATTCGGAAAATTAGATTACCGGGTCGACAAATGGTTGTTCAATGTCGATGTTCAATACCGCAACATCTACTATCAGGTACAGGGAAATGACGACAAAGTCAAAAACATGGATTTCGACAATAATCTAGACTTTTTAAACCCTAAAGCAGGCATTACGTATTTCATTAGTCCAAATGCAAACTTTTATGCTTCCTATGCCTACGCCAACAAAGAACCGGTACGGAAAGACTATGTTGAAAATCCTAGGAATGAATTTCCAAAAGCCGAAAAAATGCAGGACATAGAAGCTGGATACAGATTCAATAACAGCAATTTTAATTTGGGCGCCAACGTATACGCTATGCTATACAAAGACCAATTGATCCCCACCGGTTCAATCAACGATACAGGAGGCGCTTTGCGCATGAATATCCCTAAGAGTCATCGTATAGGCATCGAACTCGATGGAAGCTGGAAAATAAGCAATCAGGTATCCTGGGCTGCAACTTTAGCATTAAGTGACAATAAAATCAAAAACTTTGTTGAATATGTACCAGTATATGATGATAATTGGGTCAAGATCAGAGAAGAAGTAATTGAGCATGGCAATACCAACATCCTTAAGTCAGCCTCTACTATTTTTTCCAACAACGTCACCTACTCACCAATAGAAGCACTTTCGTTCAGCCTATTGAGCAAGTACGTATCTCGGTTATATCTAGACAACACATCTAGCAAAGACCGTTCAATAGCCCCTTCCTTCGTAAACAATCTTGTAACACGGTACAGTTTTCAAGCCTTGGGTCTACAACATGTAGACGTAAGCCTAGCGGTAAACAACATACTAAACAGTAAATACGAATCGCACGGATACACATGGAGACAGATGTTCGAATCCAAAGGAACTATTGAACATTACAATTTCTATTATCCACAGGCAACAACCAACTTTATGCTAGGACTGAATATTCGTTTTTAAAGCACAAAGCCATTAAATAGCAAATAAAGCTGTCGATTTATTATTGACAGCTTTATTTGCTATTGGAAAAACCTCTATATTAGCAATATACCTTAATGAACCAGCAGTTGCATAGTGGAACTACCAATTCATTTTCCAACAGCATTGGCGCTTACGTACATCTTCGTACAATAGCACAGATAGTAAATATCTAGATACGGATAGTGGGCCAACTCATTTTATTTTTTAATTTTAGGGCATGCGAGCAGTAATACAACGAGTAACACAGGCTTCTTGCGCTGTAGATGGACGACTAACAGGAAAAATAGAAAACGGCCTATTAGTATTCATTGGTATCGAGGAGGAAGACGAACGACAGGACATGGAGTGGCTCTCCCAAAAGCTAATCAATCTTCGGATATTCAGTGACGAACAAGGGCTTATGAATAAATCGATCCGTGACATAGATGGTAATATTCTTTTCATTTCACAATTCACCTTATTTGCACAAACAAAAAAAGGAAATCGACCTTCGTTCATACGCGCAGCAAAACCTAGCACAGCAGAGCCCATGTACTTAGAAATGGCCCAACACCTCTCCCTCCTACTTAATAAAGAGGTACAATTGGGCGTATTTGGTGCCGATATGAAAATCGACCTACGCAATGATGGCCCTGTCACGATCATGATGAACACGAAAGACAAGGATAATTATTAAAAGAATAAGATGTCAGATCTGAGATATGAGACATCAGCACAAAAAATTATGATCATCTCATACGCACATCTCAATACTAAAATCTAAAAACAATGACAATCAAAGAAGCACAGGCAATAGTTGACAAATGGATTACCACTACAGGCGTTCGCTATTTTAACGAACTGACAAATACCGCCATGCTCATGGAAGAGGTAGGGGAAGTCGCTCGTATCATGGCTAGACAGTATGGAGAACAATCCTTCAAAAAATCCGACAAAGAAGTCAATCTCGCCGATGAAATGGCAGATGTACTTTTTGTACTGATCTGTCTCGCCAATCAAACAGGCATCGACCTGACAGAAGCCTTAGAAAAAAATCTAGACAAAAAAAACATGCGGGATGCCGATCGTCATAAAAACAATGAAAAATTAAAATAAACCTTTACTTCAACTTTATCTCTGCAAATAACGGTAGGTGGTCAGATGGATAGGAGGCATTTATCACTTTATATTTTTTCCATTTAAATTTAGTGGGTTTGGAAACAAGGATATAATCAATTTCCTCCTTCGGTCCTACATTAGGGAATGTTGGCCTGTTCTCTTTTACATTCCTCAAAAACCGCTCTTCCAAAGTTCGGATAGCTTCAGAACTAGGCGATGCATTCAGATCTCCCACCAGGATCATTGGATAATTTTGCTCGCTGATCAAACCGTTTATAAACGCGGTCTGTGCAGCTCTGTTTTTTTCTTTTAGGTCTAGATGTGTATTACCGAAAGAAATGACACGTCCGTTTTTCAATTCAACATCCACAATAGCCAAAGAGCGATTTTCACTTCTCTCAGGCATAGGCAAATCATACCTGCGCTCGTCCTGTATTTTATGTTTTGTCAGAATCAAGATACCATACTCTCCTTTATCAAGGTCTATTCCCTTAGAGAAAAAATAATTTGTATTAGTGAGTTCGGCCAGTCTCTTGGCTTGGTCCACATTACCGGATCTAGACACATTGACATCCACCTCCTGAATCCCCACGATATCGGCATCAGCCGCATTGATTACCTCGGCTATAGCCTCCAAATCGATTACTCCCGTTTTTGAAGGAGGATTTCCGTGATGGATATTATAAGTTAATATTTTCACTGTTTGGGCAGATACGACAAAAGTCACGAAAAGAAATACAAAAGAAACAATGTAACGCATAATACTATAATTTTGTGTGAATATAGTTATCTTTAAAAGACTAAACTAATTTTAGACCAGATGCAGGCCATTAAATTTTCACAAGTAAGCTTGCATTTAAAACTAATTACATGCACATGAAACATCTTTGGCTATTTGTAGTCGTTTGTTATGTCTTAACAAATTGCACGACTCCACAACGTACACATGACCAAAACGCACAAACCTTTAAAAATGGAGCTGTTGTTACCGCTCACCCATTAGCTTCTGCGGTTGGGTTAGAAATACTACAAAAAGGAGGAAATGCGACCGATGCAGCGATTGCTGTACAATTCGCATTGGCCGTAGTATATCCCAATGCAGGCAATATAGGAGGCGGCGGCTTTATGGTCTACCGCAGTAAAGATGGAGAGGTGGCGGCACTAGATTTCCGTGAGAAAGCGCCCTCTGCCGCAAGCAGGGACATGTACCTCGACAAGGATGGAGCTCCTATCACTGACTTAAGCCTATACGGGCAGCTGGCAGCAGGTGTACCAGGCTCGGTAGCAGGAATGGATGAAGCCTATAAAAAATATGGCAGCCTCCCATGGAAAGAATTACTAGCTCCTGCAATTCGCTTGGCAAAAGAAGGTTTTCCTATCACGGCCCAGCAGGCGAGCGAGTTCAACCAATATAAGGAACGCTTTCTGACACACAACAAACAAGGTGCTGCCATTATTAAAGATAGCGAATGGAAAGAAGGCGACCTTTTTATCCAAGACCAACTTGCGGAGACGATAAACCGTGTAGCTGAGGAAGGAAGAGATGGCTTTTATAAAGGAGCGACAGCAGACTACATTGTTGCGGAAATGAAACGCGGTAATGGTATTATCTCCCATAAAGACCTCGAAGATTACCAAGCGGTATGGCGCACACCGATAATAGGTTATTACAAAGGCAACAAAATTATTTCGATGCCGCCGCCCTCCAGTGGTGGTATCGCACTATTAGCGCTACTACAATCTCTTGAAAACTATCCTTTGAAACAGTGGGGTTTTCAGGCAGACAGTACAGTACGTGCTATTGTAGAAGCCGAGCGTAGGGTCTACGCCGATCGCGCAACACATCTTGGAGACCCAGACTACCACAAAGTCCCGGTAGCACAGCTCACTGACGCAACTTTTAACCAAAAACGTATGGAAAAAGTTTCATTAGCAAAAGCGACAGATAGTGAGCAAGTAAAAGCCAGCAAATTCCCTGGATACGAATCGGAAGAAACAACACACTTTAGCATAGTCGATAAAGATGGGAATTCGGTATCGCTCACCACGACCATAAATGGTTCATATGGTTCCTGTGTATGGGTAACGGGTGCGGGATTTTTACTAAACAATGAAATGGATGATTTCTCTGTGAAACCTGGTTCACCAAACATGTATGGGTTATTAGGAGGAAAAGCGAATGCAATAGAACCTGGTAAACGTATGCTTTCTGCGATGACCCCAACCATTATCGAAAAGGATGGAAAACTAAGAATGGTCGTGGGCACTCCAGGAGGTTCTACCATTATTACTTCTGTACTACAGACTATCCTAAACGTTCTAGAATTTGACATGACGGCACAAGAATCCGTCAGTGCAGCACGCTTCCATCATCAATGGAAACCAGATTATATTGATGTCGAAGAAAAAGCAATAGATACAAAAATCCGTACTAGCTTGGAGAAAGATGGCTATAAAATCAACAAACGTGGGCCAATAGGGCGTGTAGAAAATATAGTTGTTCTACCCAATGGCAGATTACAAACGGGAGCAGACCCTCGAGGCGACGATAAAGCGATGGGGTATTAATGTCACCCTTCATCTAAAAAGCGCTCATCGATTTGCTTGTTGGCTTTTGCCCCCAAAACCTTGAGATTTTCAACCTTCCGGACTATATTTCCTGGTCCGGAAGAAAGCTTACGCATCGCCTCATTATGCTTTTCGGAAGCCTTATCTAAATGGGCCTGTATCTGCTCCATATCACCCAAAAAGCCTACAAACTTATCATATAGCAACCCCGCTTCGCGGGCGATATCCAGCACATTCCTATTTTGACGCTCTTGCTTCCAGATTGCTGCGATGGTACGCAGCGTGGCCAATAGCGTAGATGGACTCACGATTACAACCCTTCTATCCCAAGCGTCGGAAAACAAGTCTGGCTTTTGCATAACCGCCACACTCAATGCCGACTCTATAGGCATAAACAAAAGGACAAAATCCGGTGAATGTATACCATAAAGACTATGGTAATTCTTTACCGACAATTCGCGCACGTGGTTTTCTACCGATTGAACATGTGCCTTCAAAAACAGCGCACGTTCTTCATCCGTACTCGCATTCACGAATCTTTCGTAAGACACGAGTGAAACTTTCGAATCTATCACCAACTGCTTATTATCAGGCAGATCAATAATCGCATCTGGTTGCAACCGCTTCCCGTGTTCATCCGTAAGCGCTACCTGTATGCGGTATTCCTGGTCCCGATTCAAACCAGACCGCTCCAAAACCCTTTCCAAAATAACCTCTCCCCAATTGCCCTGCTTTTTGGTATCTCCTTTCAATGCCCGAGCCAAATTCCCAGCTTCATTCTTGATTTCCAAGCTCTGTTGCATGAGCTGTTCGACCACGCCTTTTAACACATTACGTTCGGCAGCTTCTTGGTTGTAGCTCTTTTCTACACGTTCTTCAAAACTTTTTATTTTATCTTTCAACGGGTCCAATAACTTACCCATCTGCTCTTGGTTGTAGGCTGTAAATTTTTGCGTTTTCTCTTCTAAAATCCGATTGGCCAACACCTGGAAATCGGCATTAAACTTCTCTTTGATATGCGCAATTTCTTCTTTTTGCTCCACATATTTTTCCTGTTGCGCCTGTAGATAGGCATTCGTACCTTCCAAGGTCCGCTCCAGCGCTTGCCGCTCTTGTCTTTCTTTTTCCAATGCCCCTTTTACGATGACCAGTTCACTCGTCAATAACGTCACGTGGTGCTCAGCAGTAGAAGCTTTCACCTCCAGTTGCTGCTTGGCAAGCAGGGTATCCCGATAATCAGCCGGAGACACAGCCCTTCCATTACGCCATAACAGGTATGCACACACCAGGATAAGGACTACTATAATAAAAAACAAAATATACTCCATGGAATTGGGGGTACTAAAAGCTATTGTAATTTTTGATGGGTCCGCCACCAAAGATCCGGCATTTCACCAGATACTGCCAGCTGGTAATCCTCATACCGGCAAGGCACCAGATAATAACGCTCATTGATAGACTTTGTCCCGAAATAAGGAACTTGCATCCACCATCGGTCAGACTTTTTACTTTTCACAAAGACCAGTTCGTGCTCTTCATTCTCCAACTGTGTACGATATATGATATAGGCAGACTTTGGAATCAACGGAGCATCATTTTTACGGTTATAATAACCATCTACAAAGCACCAAATCATTTGGGACACCAACATCGCTGTTTGTTCCATTGGATCAAACGTAGGGTTGAGCTCGTAAAATCCAACCGAGCTACATTTGTCGGACATGCCAGCATATCGTGCCAGTTGGCAGGCTTCATCGCCAAAAAGGCCATTTGGAACCGCATTGGCATTGCCGGGGGCTTCAGACGCACGGATAGCACCGATATCAAAACTAACGAGATCTGCCGCTCGTATAATAGGTTCTGCTTGATCAAGTTTACCCGCTATCATACCTACACGTTGTGCATTAAAAAAAAGCTTATCATACATATTGATAGACTCTTTACTAACCAAGTACGTCTGATACGCGACATTATTCAGATTAAACAAATAATCGGGCTGATGTAAAATAATATGATTAAGATACGTTTGGGAATTCAATGGTGTGTCTTGCGTACTTGCCTGATCAAGATCAAACTTAGCGTCTACGATAGCAACCTCCACACGTTGCTCCAAATCTTCATACCCTCTATACTGCGCATAGGTAAGATCCTGCCCTCCTCCAATAATAATGGGAACAATATCTGATTTGACCAACTCTTCCACAACCAATCGAAGCGCGGCATAAGTATCCTCTATACGACTACCAGGTTTTATATTCCCCAAATCAACAATAGAAACGGTATAGTCTCCTTGATACAACTCATACAGGTGCTTTCTCACAGCATTAGGCGCCTTTGCAGTCCCTTTATTACCGATAGACTGTCTATCCTCCTCAACGCCTACAATAGCAAGATGAGGTCTATTTTCTGGATTATCCAATACAGGGAATTCCTCGATATACGCCTGTATTGTATGTCCAAATTGAGAATTGAAATATTCGCCGTTGACTGAAAAATCAGTGATAGTTAATGGAGAGAAAAAATCTGCTAATGACATAGATTTAAGTGATAAATCAGAAGTTAAAGTATAAGAGCCAAATGCTTTCTGGTGCAATCAGGTCTAGTTAAATCTCGCTTTACTACAAAAATGCATTAATTAATAGAGGAAACGGTTAAAAAATATCCACAAAATGTGGGAAAGTTGATTAATTTGCATAGGAATTAGCAATGGGGTATCTTTGAGAAGATTAAGTATTTCAACAATAAAATAGCAAGTGATATTAGTAACTGGAGGAACAGGTTTTTTAGGCTCGGCAGTAATCAAACGCCTAGTTGAAAAAGGAAATGCAATAATAGCCACAAAGCGGGAGAGCTCATCTATCCCGGAGAGCCTTAGAGCATCCTCATTAATCGAATGGGTAGACGCAGACATTACTGACTATTTCGCTCTTGCAGACATTTTCAACCGCGTAACACATGTCTATCACTGCGCTGCCAAAATCTCCTACCAAAAACAGGATGCAGAACAAATGCTACACATCAATGTAGAAGGCACCCAACATATCGTCAATCTATCGCTAGAGCATGGTGCCCGCTTAGTGCATGTCAGTTCGATAGCAGCCTTGGGCACCAACAAATTTGGCAAACCTGTGACTGAAGATGACAAATGGGAATATGATATCAACATGTCCAATTATTCATTATCAAAATACAAGAGCGAACTTGAAGTATGGCGAGGTATTACGGAAGGTCTAGATGCGGTAATTGTCAATCCATCGGTCATTATGGGAATAAATCCGGCCAAATCTGGTTCAGCAGTAATTTTTGAGATGGTCCAAAAGGGAATTAAGATTTATCCTCCCGGCTCGGTCGGTATTGTAGATGTAGATGATGTTGCAGACCTTATGGTACTCTTGATGGATCGGGATGACATTACAGCACAACGTTACGTCTTGAACAGCGAAAACATCTCTAACAAACAATTACTAACCGATATCGCAACACTACTCGGGAAAAAAGCTCCGACTATCGCTGCTAGGCCTTTTATGCTTCAATTGGCCTGGCGAGTTGCCAAGCTTGCCGGTAAAGTAACGGGTAAACGGCCTGCACTAACAAGAGAATCGGCTCATGCAGCGGCAGAAAAGCTCTCCTATTCCAATGCAAAAATTGTGAAAGAAACAGGGTATACCTTCAAGCCTTTGGCCCAAACACTTCAAGAGATAGCAAACACATATATATAAAACACAAACAACAACCTAAACTCAATGAACCCCAAAGGAGTACTTTATAAAACTTCTAGAGGTCTCATTATTAAACTCTTTATTGCAATGAAAAACTATTACATCATTGATTTTGACAGCACTTTCACACAGGTAGAGGCACTTGACGAACTTGCACGCATATCATTGGAGGGCGACCCCGAACAGGAAAAAGTATATCGCGAGATCGAACGCTATACCAATCTCGCCATGGAGGGTAAGATTTCATTCCGCGAGAGTCTAGCGGGCCGTATTGGATTACTGAAAGCCAACAAAAGTCACTTAACAAAACTGATAACACACCTTAAAAAGAAGGTATCGAAATCTTTTGACCGCAATAGAGAGTTCTTCAAGAACAATACAGATACCGCATGGATTGTTTCAGGAGGCTTTAAAGAGTTTATCACCCCTGTGGTATCACCTTACGGGATAAAAACGGAAAACATCTATGCAAATACCTTTATCTTCGACGACGAAGGCAATATCATTGGGTATGACGATACCAACCCGCTATCTGACGAAGGGGGCAAGGTAAAACTCCTTAGAGAACTCAACATAGAAGGTCGCCTCTTCGGGATTGGTGACGGTTATTCGGACTTCCAACTCAAAGAATCTGGCTTGATAGAGAAATTTTTCGCTTTTACGGAAAATATATCAAGACAAAGCGTCACAGAGAAGGCAGACCACGTTACGCCTAGCTTTGATGAATTTCTGTACGTCAATGACCTGCCTCGTGCAATATCTTATCCTAAGAATAGAATACTATGCCTCATCGTGGGCGACGTTCCAGAGATATCCAGTCACATTTTGAAAAGAGATGGCTTTTCAATCCGGGTCAAGGACACCTTTGAAGAGAAATACACAAAAGATGTAGGAATGCTACTCTTGGGACCAGGAATAGACATCTCGGACGAGCAATTGGAAAGAGCAGCCAAACTAAAGACCATAGGTTATCTAGGTGACGTCAAGGGACACATGAGCAAATACATCTGCAGCCAGAAGGGAATAGCTGTTTTTGATGACAAAAAGAACAAAGCACACAATGCCGAGTTTATACCAAGACGTATGGCCGAATTCATCAACAATGGGGATACTGACCAAAGCCGCAACTTCCCTAATCTGATATTACCTAAAAAAATAAAAGGGCACCGCTTACTCCATATCCATAAAAATGTACCTGGTATCATGGCTCAACTCAATAGTGTCTATGCAGAAAACGAAATCAATATCTTAGCGCAATTCTTAATGACACGCGGTGATATTGGGTATGCCGTAACCGATATAGACACCAACTATGACAAGGGACTACTAAAGCAATTAAAACAGATAGATCACACTATTAAATTTAGGATATTATATAAATAAGTTATCTCTTTAAGAGGAGGGCTTTAGCGTATTAAAGCTCTGCATTCTGTGCAACGGCGTGAATTGATGAAAGTTTTTTTGTAAATTCACGTCAGCAATTAACAATAAAAAACAACTGTATATGAACAAGATAATTCTTTCAATAGCAACCGCTACGCTACTATTTCTCGGAACAGAACTGAGCAATGCACAGGTAAAACTTCCACCAACGAGCAGTAGCCAAACGATAACGCAAGGCCTAGGCATCAAGGACATGGTAATATCTTACCAACGTCCCAATAAAAATAATCGTGTGATTTTTGGAGGACTTGTGCCTTATGGGGAAGTGTGGCGTACAGGTGCCAATAATATCCCGAGCATTACTTTTGCAGAAGAGGTTTCTATCGAAGGCAATAAAGTGCCAGCTGGTACATATGGATTATTCACTATTCCCAATAAAAATGAATGGACAATAATACTGAGCAAAAATGTCAAGCAGTGGGGTGCTTACCAATACAATAAGGCTGAAGATTTTTTACGTTTTAATGTTAAGCCACAAGTATTATCGAGTGATGTGGAAACTTTTAGTATTGCCTTCGAAGATGTTACCGTAAAATCTGCTAGGATTACTTTGGCCTGGGAAAAGACTAAGGTTGGTTTTAACATAACGACCGACCAATCTAAAGAAATACTTGCCAATATCGATCAAGCTATGCTTGGCGAAAACAAACCGTACCTTCATGCGGCTCAATATTATCTAAACAATAATTTAGATTTAGCTAAGGCAGTAGAATGGATTAAAAAAGGAGATGAAGGAAATACAAATGCTCCACACCTAAAATATTGGAAAGCCAAAATATTAGATAAAGCTGGTGATAAAGCTGGCGCTCGAAAGGCGGCACAAGAAGGTATTGAAATGGCAACAAAGCTCAACAATCCGGAATACATTAAGATGAATACTGAAGCCTTAAAAGCGATTAAATAATATTCAAATAATCGACCAGAACGGAGAAATCTAACAACTTACAGATTAAACAAAGTTAAATCGAAAAAATAGAGTTTACACTCAATATAGTTCTTAGATTTCTCCACAAGGTCGAAATAACGTTAAATTAAAAAAATATATCCTCCGCCTATATTAAATCAATGCTTGATAAAGGACTTCAACAGGATGTACCGCACTGACACCTGTCCCATCCTTTATCTGATGTCGGCAACTAGTCCCCGGTGCAACGACAATCTCCTGCTCATCTTTACGTCCGACAGCCGGAAAAAGAACCAAACTGCCAACCTGCATCGACAGGTTATAATGCTCTCTTTCATACCCAAAAGACCCTGCCATACCACAACATCCCGAGGGTATAACTTTCACCTTAGTGCCTTTCAAAATCTTCAATGCATTCTCTGTATAGCCTTGTAGCTTCCAAGCCTTTTGCTGGCAGTGGGTATGGAGTAAAATATCCCGCTCGCTATCATCAAACATTTCTGCTGACACCTTTCCTTTTTCATACTCTCTAACAAGGAATTCTTCGATAAGCATCGCATGTGGAGCAATACGTCTTGCATCAGCTTCCAATTCGGGAGAAACCAAGTCTACATACTCATCCCGGAACGTAAGTATGGCAGAAGGCTCTACTGCTACCAAAGGAGTATCTATAGACAAACGAGAAGAGAAAATCTGCACATTCTTATCTGCCAACTTCCTAGCAGCGCGTAGCAAACCTTTCGACAACAATGCCCTTCCGCTAGGCGCATGGGCTATCATCAACACTTCATACCCTAAACGCTCTAAAAGCAAAACTGATTTCTGTCCAATCTCCAAATCATTATAATTGGTAAACTCATCGCAGAAAAAATAGACAGTTCCTTTTAACTGCTTTTCTTTATGAATTGGCTTATCCCTACTCAAGAACCATTTTTTCAAAGGCATTTTCCCAAGCAGTGGCAGACTCCTATCCTCCGCAAAACCTATCATACGTTTAGCTAACTTGCCGACTATTGGATTTTGCACAGACCAATTGTAAAAACTTGGCACATATGCCATCCAGCCCATCATTTTATCGACATTCCCAATCATCCGACTGCGCAAGGGTACGCCATGTGCATCATAATATTGTTGGAGGAAATCGGCCTTTATCTTGGCCATATCTACACTTGAAGGGCATTCAATCTTACATCCTTTACAACTGAGACATAAGTCCATCACTTCTTTAATCTCTGGATGATCAAACGGATTAGCTTTTGTCGAATGTGTCAAAAACTCCCGTAAGATATTCGCCCGTGCACGTGTGGTATCCTTTTCATTTCTGCTAGCCATATAGGACGGACACATCGTACCACCTGAAAGCTCTGATTTCCGACAATCTCCCGATCCATTACATTGCTCAGCATGCCCCAGGATATCCTGCCCAGGATATCTAAAAACCGTTTTCAGCGTTTTACGTGCCGTTCCTGGTTGGTAACGCAGGAACGTATTCATTGCCGGAGAATCCACAATCTTACCGGGATTAAAAATACATTTGGGATCCCATTTTTGCTTAATATCTTTTAGCAGTTGGTAATTCCGATCACCAATCATATAAGGAATAAACTCACCCCGTAAGCGTCCGTCACCATGTTCACCACTCAACGAGCCTTTAAACTTCTTAACCAATTTGGCGATTTCGAAAGCGATCTCTCTAAAAAGGCGATTTCCCTCTTCGGTTTTAAGATTAAGGATAGGACGCAAATGCAATTCACCGGTGGCCGCATGTGCATAGTGCACCGAATACAATCCATATTGTGCCAAAATTGTATTAAACTCTGCAATGTAATTTGGCAAATCTTCTACAGCGACCGCAGTATCTTCGATGACAGCGACCGGTTTTTCATCACCTGGCATATTGCTGAGCAGACCTAGACCTGCTTTGCGTAAATCCCAAACCCTCTTTCTATCAGCTCCAAAAATAATCGGAAAATAATATCCTAACCCAGCCCCTCGCATCGCAGCTTCAACTTCGGCCACTTTTGCCCGAATCATAGCTTCATCATCCCCTTCATATTCAACAATCAAAATAGCTTCGGGAGTACCCTCTACAAAAAACCGATTGCCACGTTGCTCCAGATTACTAGCTGTACACTCTAGGATATAATGATCCATTAGTTCGCTTACCAACGGTCCGTGCTCTAAAGCTATCAAGTTTGCCCGTAGTGCTTCATCCAGTGTATTGAAATGAACACATAATAGGCCGGTAGGGCGGGTTCGTAGTCGATCAACATGCAATTTAATCTCCGTCATAAAGAACAAGGTTCCTTCGGAGCCACATATTAATTTACAAAAATTAAATGGGTCACCTCCCGCAGTAAATGGGTCGCTCTCGAGCAATAAATCAATCGCGTAACCTGTATTTCGTCTGTTGATACTTGGCTTGGGAAACTGTTTGCGTATTTCCAGTTGGTTGTTATAGTCTCCAAGAATAGCTCGGACCTGTCTATAAACCTCCCCTTCTAAAGATTGAAGATTACATTTAGTGATAAAATCGTCAAAAGACAACGCCTTAAAAGAAGTCTTTGTGCCATCGGAAAGAAATCCATGAACCTCCATAGTGTGCTCTCGCGTGCTATGATATATCAATGAATTGGAACCACAGGAATTATTCCCGACCATCCCACCTATCATCGCTCTATTGGCCGTTGAGGTTTCTGGTCCAAAATATAAGCCCAAAGGTTTTAAAAACATATTTAACTCGTCGCGAACCACACCAGGCTGCACTCTCACCCACTGCTCTATCTCGTTGACCTCCAAAATACGGGTAAAATACTTGGACACATCGACAACTATGCCGGAGCCTACTACCTGTCCCGCCAAAGAAGTACCCGCTGTACGCGGGATGAGCGATGTCTCATTTTCTATTGCAAATCGAATCAGCTTTTCGATATCTGCTTCACTCCGTGGTAAGGCCACGGCAAGGGGCATCTCTCTATACGCTGAAGCATCGGTAGCGTAGAGTGTACGCATCATCTGATCGCTATACAACTCCCCTTCCATCAAATTTGCTAATTGCTGCAACCTCTCTTCCACAATCAATCTTCTTTAAGATCCTTTGATCTGTGTTGTATATGTGCTTTCAAAAATCTTGTCCGCATTGTTAGTTTCAAACCCGTCTCTCCTGTGTTCTGAACGAATTTCTTCTCTGCTCAAGTTCTTAAATTCTGGCAAGACACTACGTTCGGCAAACTCTACATAGCTGCCCGCTATCTCCAATGTCTTATGATCAGAGAAGCTGGCTTCATACAAAGCAGATACGGTGCTACTTTGTCGCAACAAACCATCCCCACTCGTTTTGATAACTCCTCCCGAGTTATTAAGCTTTACACCGATACTGACGAGAAAAGCATTAAATTCTTCCAAAGTGTTATACCCATCCTTCAGCTCATGTATGCTTATGGTATAGTGATTTAAGTAATATCTGTTATAAATCACCCAAGCTGCATACTCACTTTCCTCCAATAGGAGTTTGTAGTCCTCTGAAGTCGGTAAATCCCACAGCGGTTTTTGAAGAAAATCCGCGACTTCTTGTCCATTCTTCAAATCAACATGATCTACGGGGTCTTCGACAATAGAAGAAGTATATTTTTGGATAACAGCCTGCACCTTCTCACTTAAATCTTGCACGCGCAATTCGGATACAAATATCCGTGGATATCTTTCTTCTGGTGGAGCAAACCAATAAGCATCTAATTTTTTACCCTCAAAATAAAAATAATCTCTCTTTTGATAGCCAAAAGCTAAGAATATCTTCTCAAAGGACTTAATCCCTAAATTGGGCACCCCTAATGTCCGAAAAGCAATATGATCATTTACAATATCGTCCTGGGACCCCACCACTCCTTTTTCCAACAAAGCTTGGGTAATCTTATCGACGTCGGAGACATTTTCCCTGTAATGATCGAATAGGTCATTTAAAACAACATCTAGTGGTTTATTTTCATCAAAATGCATATGATCAAAATTTAAAGTTTATACTACCGTAAATTTAGCAAATAGATTCCAATAAATCTCCAAAACAAAAGATATGTCGAACAAAAATCAGTAATACGTGATTTTTTTAGAAAAATATTCTACAGAAGGCACATACAGCAGAACGCTACAATTCTTCCTTCAGGAGTTCTTCCAACTCCTCTGGGCTGAGATTCATATTCACATTCCCATCCTTAGCAAAGGAAATCTCCCCGGTCTCCTCGGAGACAATCACCGCAATAGCCTCGGACACCTCGGTCACTCCAATAGCGGCGCGATGTCGCAACCCAAACTGAGGGGGAAGGTCTTCGCTATCGGACAACGGCAGCACAGAACTAGCTGTCATCACTCTAAAATCAACAATAACAACAGCGCCGTCATGCAATGGACTATTCTTAAAAAAAATACTCTCCAACAATCTTTTTGAAACCGGCGCATCGATATACTCTCCACTGGACTGATAATACTCTTCGTCAAAATATTTAGAGAATACAAGCAACGCTCCGGTACGGGACCTTGACATACTCCGACAAGCATCAATAATTGGCTTTATTTTTTCTGAATGGTCTTGTTGGGCAGTTTTCTTGGCACCTAGGAATGTCCAAAAAAACTTTTTCCTACGCATAGATATATTCTTTCCTACATGCAGTAAAAACCGTCGTATTTCCTGCTGGAATACGACAATCAGAGCGATAGACCCCACGGAAATAAACCCTCCGAATATCTCCGTCAACAGACGCATCTCCAATTGCTTGACCACAAGATATATACCATAGAAGAGACCTACCCCCAATAAGATATTGACAGCGATGGTACCTTTTATCAGGCTATAAACATAATAAACGATTACAGCCACTAAAAAGATATCGATTATATCCAATAAACGGAATCCTTCTAGGAGATCAAAACTTAGTCCTTCCATTTGCTATGCAATTTAAAAAATTAATACCAAGATTTATCGCTCTTTCATAGTTTTATAAACGTAACGTCTCAATTTCCATCGTCGGATCTTGATATCGCGCAAATATTATGGCGTTTCTTAAAAAAAGGACAATCCGTCCATAGTAAAGGGAAGGATTGTCCTTCGCGCCTCTATGCCGGCGCAAGGCATGTTACTTTTCCTTGATGAAAAGTAACCAAAAATCAAGGCTGTATCTTATTTGTTGCTCCAGTAACGCCATGGTGTAAGCGCAGTTCCTAGGTCTCCTACGCTCGAGTCCCAAGCAAAGACTGGAATCTGCTGGAGATAATGCAACATGTAAGGATTGTCAGACACCATGCCTACTTTCACGGCCAAATAAGCTAAGGCCGCTTTGGGGGTAGTGAAAAAAAACACAATAAAGTCAGCAATTTTGCGGCTTTTGTTAAGCATAACAAACGTCAAACAAACGTAAAGTGAAAATAGACGGCCTAGGGTGTTGTAGCGTTAAGAGAACAGAAGAAGTCCGATGAGAATGGATTTAAGAAGTGAAACGGCTCAAATACATTCCGGACTGCGATCTGTTTTTAGTGTAACAATCCCCAAGCCTTGATTTGTTTGCTTCTTTATTCATCAAGGAATAAAGAAGGCCCTGTCCCGGCAGGGACAAATAGAATAATTTAAACCTTCCTTTTTTAATTATCTTTGTACTTAACATACATAGCAACCATGACAAAACTATCTGTAAACATCAATAAAATCGCTACCCTTCGTAATTCTCGGGGGGGAAATACTCCCAATGTCCTTTCATCAGCTTTGGCATGCGAACGTTTTGGTGCTGAGGGAATCACTGTACACCCGAGACCCGATGAAAGGCACATCCGTTACCAGGACGTTTTTGACCTAAAAGCAGAAATACAAACCGAATTCAATATCGAGGGCAATTGCCAAGAACAAAAATTCATTGACTTAGTGTTGGCCAATAAACCGACACAAGTCACATTGGTGCCTGACACAACAGGTCAGCTTACATCCAATCACGGCTGGAACACCATTACGAACAGACAATACCTTAAAGACATGGTTAGTCTTTTTCAAAAAGAGGGTATACGTGTTTCGATTTTCGTCGACCCTGTAGTAGAAATGGTGGAAGGAGCTGCCGAGACGGGCACAGACCGTATCGAGTTATATACAGAGGCCTATGCATCTGAATTTGGCTTTGATAAAGAGAAAGCTATTGCTCCTTACTACAAAGCTGCTGTAAAAGCTCGAGAGCTAGGCCTGGGATTAAATGCTGGTCATGATTTGGACTTGAATAACTTAGCCTATTTCAACCAACACATCCCCAACCTGCTGGAAGTAAGCATAGGCCACGCCTTGATTTCCGATGCTTTATACCTTGGACTGGAAGAAACAATCAAACGATATCTAGCTGCATTAAAGGCGTAACATATAAAACCTTGCAAAGCTTTAAAAAGTAAAACCGTAAAGACATCTAACTAATCTTTACGGTTTTATATTTAACACTACGATTCGTTATTTACGGATTTACAGTCTCAGCATCTAATCCTAAACCTACTTTATCCCTCTAAAGATTCTATTCCAACGGATTTTACTAAAAAAGGTACCGTCTTTATCCCAGCTTAACCAAGTGAACAAAGCCTTACCTACGACGTGGTCCTCTGGGACAAATCCAAAATCACGAGAATCCAACGAATTATCGCGATTGTCCCCCATCATCCAATAGTAATCCATTTTTACAGCATAGCTGTCAGCTTTTACACCATTAAGATATATACCGTCACTTTTCTTTTCCAATGTATTCCCCTCATATACTGTAATCACACGCTGATAGATAGGATATGTCAAGTCATTCAATTGTACCACATCCCCTTTCTTAGGCACTGTCAGTGGTCCAAAATTATGAAAGTTCCAATTGTACTGTCCATCTTTTGGAAATGCGGGGCTATCATTGTTATATGGTACGACCTCTGTCACAGTGGACCAGCCTTTTACCTGTTCAATTTCTTCTTTTGTGACATGCAATAAGTAAGCAACAACACGTCCGTTTTCATCAGGAAGCTCCATGTACTCGAAGCGCTTATCCACCAAGACATCTACATTAAGACCGCGTTCGTCGGTATATACAATATAAGCTGTTTGCACATCTTCGGAACCAAAGCCAGGCTTACCATTAACCATTAGGTTTCCCCCTTTCATTTCGACGACATCCCCAGAAACCCCTACAGCACGTTTGATATAATTTTCGCGTTTATCTACAGGACGATTGAAGGGAGCGTCCGCTTCCATAGGAAAATTGAAAACGACAACATCATTGCGTTCAATTTTTTCAAATCCTGGCAGTCTTTTATAAGGTATCTTGATTATCTCCGAGTAAGCCTTTCCACCTGTAACAGGCATAGTATGGTGAGCAAATGGGAATGCCAATGGTGTATTGGGAATACGTGGCCCATAGTTCAACTTGCTCACAAAAAGGAAATCTCCGACCAAAAGGCTACGTTCCATAGATCCTGTAGGAATCATATAAGCCTCTATCAGAAAACCTCTGATTAACGAAGCAGCTACCGTAGCAAATATAATTGCATCAGCCCATTCGCGTGCAACAGTCTTTTTATAGGGGTATTTCTTTTTAAATTCTTCTGTGTTAGACTGTCCCAAATATTTCACAGTACTATCTCTACCCCACATCGGAAGGACAATAAAAGGAACTAGAACAGCTGCTGCATTTTCCCAAAACCGACGTTTGCCAAACGACTTAATCAAATCAAGGTAAAATCCATAAAATATAAAAATATTCACAATGGGTACAAACAACCAGACAATCCACCAGGTAGGCCTACCAACCAATTGTGCCATCACATATTCTCTATAGAAAGGCACTATAGCTTCCCATCCTTGCTTCCCTGCTTTTTTAAACAGCAGCCACAGTCCATAAAGCGAAATAACAGTTAGTAATCCAAAAATGATATACCACATAATAGTAAAAATTAAAAGTCTAAAGTCAGAAATTAAAAACCCGACCAAAGCCAAGAGTTATCATCATGACTTTATTAATATGTCGACCGATTAATCTATATGTTACAGTAATAATAGTTATTTATTAAAATCAAAAATTTCTGTGACCTGGAAAAAGCCTTTACGCCCCTTAAGCCATTCTGCCGCAACTACCGCCCCTAATGCAAAACCATCTCTATTGTGCGCAGTATGCTTAAATTCAATCTGATCGACCTCCGAGCTATATAACACCGTGTGTGTACCAGGCACCTCCTCGATACGAAGGCTCTCGATTAATAATTCATCAGGCTTATTAATCAAATCACTTTCCTCTCCAACTACCTCATTGACCCAAGAGGACTTGGACGAGTTATTTTCGATAATACCCTCTGCAATTGTAATAGCCGTACCACTTGGAGCATCCAATTTGTGCACATGATGAATTTCCTCCACCTGCACGTCATACTGCTTATGCGAATCCATTGCTTTTGCAAGAAGCCTATTTACATGAAAAAAGATATTCACCCCTATGCTAAAGTTGGACCCATACAATAACGATTGTCCAGCTTCTATACAGGTCTCTCTGACTTCCTCCATATGTTCATACCATCCCGTAGTACCGACAACAAGTGGTAGGTTAGCCTCAAAACATAGGCTGATATTTGAGAGGGCGGCGTCGGGAGTACTAAAATCAATAGCGACATCCGCGTCTTCTAAATCTTCTACAGTAATACTCTCCCTATTATGGGCATCCACGATAAGAACAACTTCATGCCCGCGCTTGAGCGCAAACTTTTCAATAAGTTGCCCCATTTTTCCGTATCCGAGTAAAACAATCTTCATATCTTATGGTTTAATAATTACCAAATTAACATTAATTATTTAATAGTGAATGTCAATTTCACGCCTGGTGTAAAATAACTTGCTAAATTAGGTTGATATGCCATGGTCTGCATAGGCATCAATGTTGGACTTATCTTAAATCCTAAATCATCGCTAATATTATAACGATTACGCAACATGGAATCCGTATAGGCTTCGACGACGTTGCCGACCCACCACACGGCTGTGACCAAAATAGTCATATCCCGATTACGTCTAAAATTATCTTTTTGCCGAATGATACCCTCTGTGCTCATCCTTTCCAGATCGACATTATTAGTACCTCCGCTATGGTCAATACGATATGCGGCCTCTTTGGCAAACATTTGATAATAGTAATTCCAATAATCGAATACAAAATAGGCTGTAATGAATCCGCCGTAAATAATAGGTAGTTTTACCCAGACCCAACGGCCTCCATTGGTTATTTGGCCCCATCCTGGTGCAATAGCAGAACGTCGCCAAGCGACACGGGACACATGTTCTATAGCTAGACGTGTAGAATCCTTGAGTATATCTTTATAATAATATTTAGCGCGTTCTTTTTCCGCTTTCTCTCTTTCCTTACGTTCTTTTCTAGTTTCCTTTTTGACAGAATCCTGAACAGCAACAGTATCTAAATCCAACTTTGTTGAATCCCTAAAATGCTGTAGGGAATCTATTTGAGCATAGGTCCCTTGTGTCAACAACAAGAAAAATATAACGATTAAGAACTTAGGCATTACCAATCAAGCAGTTCTAATATACGACTTAAATCATCCTCAGAATCAAATGGTATCTCTATAGCGCCTTTACCACGACTATTTTTCAAGTTTAAGCGTACACGAGTAGAGAATCGAGAAGCCAAGTCATCTTCTATTTTCTGATACTGAAAATCCAGTTGTTTTCCGACATCTTGGTTTTTCTTAGGTTTTGACTGCTCTTGGATATTACGGACTAGAATTTCAGTCATACGCACAGACAACCCTTTATCTATAATCTCCTGAAAAACAAACAACTGCTTATCAATCTCACCGACATTAATCAATGCACGCGCATGTCCCATAGAAATCTGTCCATCACGAATACCGGCCTGTATAGCAGGAGGCAGTTTCAACAACCTCAGGTAGTTGGTTACTGTCGAACGATTTTTCGAAACACGGTCTCCAAGTTCTTCCTGCTTCAAGTTACACTCTTCGATCATACGTTGAAAACTTAGCGCTACCTCAATCGCATTAAGGTTCTCACGCTGTATATTTTCAATCAAAGCCATTTCCAACATCTGCTGGTCGTTGGCCGTACGTACATATGCAGGAATATCAGCAATTCCGGCTAGCTTAGAAGCACGTAGACGTCTCTCCCCACTGATGAGTTGGTATTGATTTTTACTGACCTGGCGTACAGTAATAGGTTGAATTAATCCCTGTAATTTAATCGACTCTGAAAGCTCTAGTAATGCTTCTTCATCAAAATCCGTACGAGGCTGAAAGGGGTTTACAGCGATATATTCAACTTTAATAAAATTGATACTTCCTGCCGAAGCTCCTCCCAAATCAGTATTCTCTTTTTGTGTCGATACCGACGAAACATTCATTTCATCCTGCAACAAAGCACCTAAACCTTTACCTAGCCCTGTTTTACGTTGTAATGCTGCCATTTTTATACGATCGCTTTTTCTTTATTCTGTTCTACTAAACCATTCTTCTGTAAAATCTCACGAGCCAAATTCAAATAATTCACCGCTCCTTTACATGATGCATCATGCATAATCACAGATATACCAAAACTAGGTGCTTCACTCAAACGAGTATTACGCTGAATGATAGTCTCGAAGACAAGTTCTGTAAAATGTGTGCGCACCTCTTCTACCACTTGGTTAGATAGGCGTAAACGTACGTCATACATTGTCAGAAGAATCCCTTCGATTTCTAAATTGGTATTTAGTCTATTTTGAACAATTTTTATAGTATTCAACAATTTACCGAGTCCTTCCAGTGCAAAATACTCACACTGTACAGGAATAATTACAGAATCAGACCCCGTAAGCGCATTGATCGTAATTAATCCTAATGAAGGAGAACAATCGATAATGATAAAATCATAGTCATCTTTGATTTCATCCAACATTTTCTTCATTTTGTATTCGCGCTCATTGAGATTAATCATCTCAATTTCTGCTCCTACCAAATCAATATGTGCAGGCAAAAGATCCAAAAAAGGAGTTTCCGTCGCTTGGATTGCCTCCCTAGGAGGTAAATCATTGACTAAACACTCGTAAACGCTAGCCTTGATATTACGCGGATCGAAACCAATTCCAGACGTAGAGTTTGCCTGTGGATCAGCATCCACTAGAAGCGTCTTATACTCCAACACAGCCAAACTAGCTGCTAGATTTATCGAAGTAGTTGTTTTTCCTACGCCACCTTTTTGATTTGCAATTGCAATTATTTTTCCCATGAGATACCGAACCTTTTACAATTTTTGTTTACAAGCAATGTTCTCCACCCAAAAATACATTTCCATTGCTAAGGAAATGCTTAAATGATGTTAAAATTACTAAATTTGAGAACTTCCTGATACTATTACTCAGGATGCTAAGATACAAAAAATTGGTTTACGATTTGACAAACTCGTTCATTGATTATTATAAGTAGCAACATTACAATGAATTTAATTATATCAGGAACAAATCGACTGGGTAGTAACTCATTAAAAGTCGCAGAATATTATAAAAAAGAATTGAACAAGAAAGGTGAAGACTGGCAAGTACTATCACTAACCGAGCTACCGCACGACATCTTATTTACAGACTTATACGGCAAACGATCGAGCGCTTTTGCCCCCATACAAGAACTGGTTTCCAAAGCTCAAAAGTTTGTATTTATTATCCCCGAATATAACGGTAGCTATCCGGGCGTACTCAAGACATTTATTGATGCTTGCGCCTACCCCGTCTCCTTCTATCACAAAAAGGCTGCCCTTGTTGGTGTTTCCACAGGAAAATACGGAAATATTCGGGGAGTAGATCATTTTACAGGCGTATGCAATTACATGCGCATGCACGTGATGCCTTTAAAAATCCACATCCCTACCATACAAGGGGAACTGAATAGCGAAGGAGAGCTGCAGGAAGACAGCACCTATAAATTTGTTCAAGAGCAACTTGAAGAGATTATCCGTTTTTAAAAAGGAACTAGCGGCCCACTTTAATACGGTCCAAGATACTATCTAAGGTATAGGACAAAGGAGACTCATGCAATGGGTATTTACCCAGTCTATCCTTCTGCTCTTCATAATGGAACATCGTCCATTCCTGATTATGGTATTCTAGCGCAGAGAGATTTTCAATCCAGTCGCCAGAGTTCATATACACACATTTGCCTTTTTTTGTCTCAACCGTACGGATCTGTGGTTGATGAATATGTCCACAAATAACATAATCATAATGACTTTCTATTGCTAACTCGGAAGCCGTCTGCTCAAAATCACCTATAAATTTCACCGCTTTCTTGACCGAATTTTTTATCCTTTTCGACAATGAATACTTTTCACGCCCCATCCTATTTAATCCCCAATTAATCAGATTATTTAGTCTAATGAGCATATCGTATCCCCAGCCCCCCAACTTGGCCAACCACTTGGAATGTTGCACCGAAGCATCAAAAACATCGCCATGGAAAAACCAAGCCTTTCTGTCCCCTAGATGAAGCACCAACTTGTCTACCAACTTGATATTCCCAAAACTGATATCAGAAAACTTACGCAGCATCTCGTCGTGATTTCCTGTAATATAAATCAGCTCGGTACCTTGATAAGCCATATCAAATAGATACTTGATAACGCGGAGGTGTTGGTCTGGAAAATAACTTTTCTTAAACTGCCATATATCGATGATATCCCCATTCAGAATTAATTTAGAGGGTTTTATCGAATATAAATAATGTAGCACCTCTTTGGCTCTACACCCATAGGTTCCTAAATGGAGGTCGGACAAAACGACCAAGTCTACTTCTCTCTTCATAGTTGATTAATACAAATAAAGAGAACGAAGATTAACTTATCATTTTCAGATAGTTAAGAAAATCTTAATTATTGAAGTGACTAAATCAGCTCCGCGGTTGCTTTTGACTTTCTAGGGCTATGCTTTTTTTTGGTTTTCTTCTTCTTGCCCCACCAAACGTAAAAACCTGTAATCGGCAATGAAGCGCAGATTAAACTAGCCATAAAATAAAGAACCTTTGTCCACATACCGCCTATAAACCCAGTATGTAACGCATAGTTAGAGCGTGAAATCCACTCGGCTGCTTTCGCTTCGCGTACAGCCTTCTGAGAGTTGGGCAGTAGCTCAATTGTATTTCTATCAAACCTTAAGTCTCTCCATCTGCCCGAATGCATATCTGTACAGGCATAAATTACTTGTTCGTCTTCTTCGGGAATATGAATGATGACAGCATCTTTATTTAACGATGCTATTTCCTTACGTACTTTATACCATATTTTATCAGCGACCACAAGGCCGTCTAGAAGTACAGGCTCCGTCAGTGCAGGCTCTGTCTTTTCAATCTTAACTCTCGGAGGCATACCACCAGCAAGCCACATCACTGACTTACGCATCCAAGGGAAGGACATAATGAGCCCTGTTAATGCCATTAATAATGCTA
>JBEBQJ010000060.1:0-25523 GCA_040395455.1 Sphingobacterium yanglingense
TAGATTTCCGTAAACGCTTTTCTATCGTCTCTCGTCAGGAGTTCCAGTAGCTCTTTGTCCGAAAATTGCTGATACAATGACATAATCTTACAACAGAGGATGCTCACTTGAAGAGGTATCCTTTGGAATCAGGGGTTAGTGTGTCGGCAAATCTAATTTTATTTTATGAATTATCCTAGTGGAGCGTAATTGGCGGGAAGATGTTTTGTAATGAAAAAAATGAGGGCCGATCATAATGAAAACTCTCATTCTGCCCCGAAGGCGAGATAAGTAATCGAGCAAAACGTAGTGCAGTCGAGACTCAGGAAGGGTTCTCCATTTTGCTCAACCACAGGCGAAATGACAATAAAGTCTTCTTTTGAGACAGCCACATCTCTAAATTAGGTAACACTATCAAAAGATGTTTACTCGGTTTTATGTCAATATGTTAGAGTGTTTTGATAATATTTTATAGAAAAGTAACCAATGTTTTAAGCATATTTGCTTACCAATATTAGAATTAGAAAACTCAGGTCGAGTCTTTTTTATGTAAACCTTATACTGTTGGAGCTTACTGTAACGGATATAGAACTTGTAGAACTGTTGAAGAATGGGGATCATAGTGCTTTAGAGCGTATCTATAGGCGATATCATGGGGTGTTGTATAGTCATGCTTATCGTAGATTGCCCGATCGGGAGGAAGTAAGGGATATATTGCATGAAATATTTATCAATCTTTGGCAGAATAGGGAAGGACTGATTATAACGGCTAGTTTATCGGCCTATCTGTATGCTTCTGTGCGCAGTAGGGTGCTCAATTCTATCCGCAATCAAAAAGTGAGGAGCAATTATGTACTGTCTTTGCAACATTTTATGGATGAAGGGCAGGAAGTTGTTGAAACAAAATTTCGAGAGAAGGAATTAATCAGTTTGGTAGAACAGGAAGTGAGCCTGCTACCACTACAGATGAGAACTATTTTTGAGATGAGTAGGTTTCAGGAACTCTCGCACAAGGAGGTGGCCGAGGAACTTAATATCAGTCCACAGACTGTCCGCACACAGGTGAGAAACGCACTCCGCATACTCCGTGTCAAATTGGGAGACAATATATTTACTCTGTTTTTCTAGAGAGCGGTTAAAATATTTATTTTTTTCATTCCTGTCTACCCCCTCCCCATAGGGTTGGGTGTCTTATCTGTAAACGGGGGAAACTGACCATCATAAATTATGGGGCCTACTACAAGGTCATGGTGAATAAAATGATCCGGTTTTATTTTAAACAAAATTATGGCAAATAAAAAAGCAGCAGAAATCCTGGATAGGTATAATGCCGGAACAGCGACTCCAGAGGAGGTTGCTCTGGTGGAAAGTTGGTACCTACGGTATAAGACTCCGCCATCCGACCTCAATGCCCAAGATCTAATAAGCGAAGAAGAATTGGGCCTGCAGCGATTGAAGGAAGCTACAGCTGGGAGAAGGCATTTGCGTAGATGGAAGCCGATAGTAGCTGCTGCAATTCTGTTGATTGGGTTAAGCTGGTTGGGGATACATCAATATTATAATGTGCCTGCCAATAGTATGGGCGCAGTAATTGGGGAGGCGGAGTCGGCGATACTTACGCTGGCCGATGGCAAGCGGGTGGTGCTATCTGTAGACAATGTGGGGGAGGTATTGGGAGATGAAACGATACAGATTCGGCAATCGGCCGAAGGAGAATTGACCTATACGATTACGGATAGAGCGGTAGCAGATCAGCAACTGCAATATAATACAATCGAAACACCAAGGGGGAGCCAATACAGGATTGTGCTGCCTGACGGGAGTGTAGTTCAGCTCAGTGCACAGTCCCGCTTGCGTTATCCAGTGCACTTTGCCCAAGATATGCGAGAGGTGGAGCTCGTGGGGCAGGCGCATTTTGACATCGCTACTGTCGGCTCCGAAAAACATAAAATTCCCTTCCGCGTAACTGCTGGAAAGCAGTCTATAGAAGTGCTAGGTACCCAGTTTAATGTGTGTGCCTATGAAGGAGAACCATTTATCGAAACAGCTCTACTGGAGGGTAAAGTAAGGGTTGCGGTGCAAGGTAGTACAGATCAGGTTGTATTAAAGCCAGGACAGCTTGTTAGACAGGATATCAAGACAGCCAAACTTACGGTTGTAGAGGTTGATGTCAGTGACCTGGAGGCTTGGAAAGAGGGATATTTTATATTCAATAATGAAAATATAGTGGATATCATGCGCAAACTGTCACGATGGTATGGCTTTGAGGTAGAGTTTGTCGGTGAGATGCAGGATGTGTTTTTTCAAGGTAATTATTTGCGCAGTAGGGATGTCAGATATCTACTCAAAACATTGGAACTGTCTAATAATGTCGCTTTTGAAATCATTGAAAAGAAGGGTGAAAGGAGGGTCGTGGTCAAAAGAAAATAGTTGTTCATATTATTGAAAAAAAAAAGAGCAGGAGTGCTCGCAACACTTCTGCTCCTATATCGACAGGATGTCGATAAAAAGATTAATTAACATAGTCTCAAAACGTTAAAAAAACTTCATTCAAATGTATGAAAAAATAACCGTATGGCGATGCCGTATACCGCATTGCTTTTTTAAAATACTTATTATTATGAAGCTTAGTATTTTTCTGCTACTGCTTACTTTCTTTCAGGTCAGTGCGCTGACATTTGGACAGAAAATAAGTATAAAGGTCAATAAGGTGCCTTTGAAGACCGTTTTATATGAGTTGTCAAAGCAGACTGATTATAACTTTGTCGCTGATGCAGACCTGTCTCGTAAGATTGGAATGATATCCATAGACGTGAAGAATATGGAATGGAATCAGGTTGTAGAGAGGTGCTTTGCTGGAATTGACCTAAAAATTGTCTTGAACAAAGAGGACAAGATGGTCTTTATCCGAGAGGCTCTAGCAAAAGATGGCGCGTTAGGAAATCGGGAGCTCGTGCAACAGCTGACTGTATCTGGAAAGGTGACGTCTATTGATGGAAAGGCGATGCCGGGCGTCAATGTCGTGTCAGTGAATACAATGAAGAAGGTATTTACCGACAAGCAGGGGAGTTATAATATAACGGTTCCTTCTGGAGATACATTGTCGTTTTCATTTATTGGCTATAGCAGACAGCAGCAGGCGGTAAAGGGACGTACGAAAATCGATGCGGTGTTACGTTTGGCCGAAGAGAAAATCGATGATGTGGTCGTCATTGGCTATGGAGAGGTCAAAAAAGCAGATATAACTGGAGCAATTGGAATAGTGAATGTGGACGAGCTTCAAAAAGCTCCTGTATCGACATTTGATCAGGCATTGGCTGGTCGTGTTGCAGGGGTGCAGGTGTCCGGAAATGACGGACAGCCAGGTGCAGGTAATAATATTGTGGTGAGGGGAGGAGGATCTCTTACTCAGGATAATTCACCACTGTATGTTATTGATGGATTTCCGGTGGAGAACTATAGTGATAATCCTGTTAGCCCCGCTGATATTGAAACTATCCAAGTTCTGAAGGACGCATCTAGTACAGCAATTTATGGATCTAGAGGGGCCAATGGTGTAATTGTTATAACAACAAAAAAGGGAGCTAAAGAAGGGCCTAATTTTAATGTCAATCTATATAGTGGGGTAAATAAAGTTTCGAAAATAATGAAGATGATGGAACCCTATGATTTTGTGAAATATCAATACGCACTGAATCCAAATACTGCTTCGGATCTTTACCTGAAAAATGGAAAAACTTTAGAGGACTACAAAGGCGTGACAGGATTGAACATGCAAGAACTGCTGTATAGAAAAGCTAAGGTGCAGAATGCAGACATGGCTGTGAGATGGGGGAATCATCAGGCACAATATTCTGTTTTTTTTAATTTTAATAATCAAGATGGCGCAATTATTAACTCTGGCTATCAGAGAATGCAAGGCCGCTTTACCCTAAATCAGCAGTTAAAGAAGAATATCAAATTAAGTCTTAATACGAGTTATTCGAAGATTAAGTCTTTTGGAAATGTGGTGAGTGATCCGACTGGAGGCATAGCTAGTTTAAGTGTGATTTTTAATACGATGGGATATCGTCCGATAGCGGGAAGCAATGATGTAGATTTAGCAGAGGAACTATTCGATCCTGAGACCTTTGGTACAGCAGACTATCGGACCAATCCTGTAGTATCTGCAAAAGAGGAAATTAATGATAGGTTCTCATCCAATCTAGTTATGAATGGGACGCTTGATTTTAAGTTGAGCAACGAATTGGTCTTCAAAGTCAGGGGCGGGTTCAATAGAGGAGACTTTATGAATCAGACGTTTTTTAATTCGAGGACACAAGCGGGAAATACCTATTATAGTGGCTCGAGAGGTGTACAGGGGGGAGATTACAATAGGGTGTCAGAAAACTGGCTTAATGAGAATCTATTGGAGTATAATAAGCGTAAAGGGAAGAATGTACTAAGTGCTTTGGCTGGTTTTACTTTGCAAGGAAATAGCAATCATTACAATGGCTATAGCTCTTACTTCCTGGATAATGAATCTATAGCTATAGATGGACTGGATAATGGGACTAGTATACAACCCATGACATGGACGAAAAAGTGGACTTTAGCCTCTTTTCTCGGTAGGGTAAATTATAATATTGCAAATAAGTATTTACTGACAGCTAGCGTAAGGGCTGATGGTTCATCAAAGTTCCGTGCAGAAAATCTTTGGGGAGTATTCCCATCAGGAGCTTTTGCTTGGAGGATGGTTAACGAACCTTTTTTTAAAAGAATAGCTAGTCTTTCTGAAGCGAAATTAAGAATCAGTTATGGAACAACGGGCAATAATAGGATTGATGAGTATGGTACGTATTCTTCGGTGGTGTTTCCATACGCGAGTTATTACTCTTTTAATAATGCAGGACCTTCGAAAGGAGCGGTGCTTGGTGTCACAGCAGGCAATCAAGGAATAAAATGGGAAACAACGGATCAGCTGAACATTGGGTATGACATAGGCCTGTTTAAACAAAGATTGACATTTACGGTTGACTATTATAAAAAGACGACACGAGATTTATTATTGAGTGCAGACCTCCCTTATCAGACGGGATATCTGAATGCTTATAAAAATGTGGGAAGTATACGTAATTCAGGTTGGGAATTTACCATCAATACGGTCAATCTTCGAAATTCTAAATTGAAATGGGAGTCTAGTTTCAATATATCTTTCAATAAGAACAAAGTGTTAAAGCTACAGGAGGGACAGGATTACCTGTTGAGAGGTGTCGCATTTGTGGGTGATTTTCACAATGCGCAACCCTACATTTCCTCCGTTGGTATGCCTGCTGGGTTGTTTTACGGAGCCCTATTCGACGGATTGTACCAGGAGTCTGATTTTGATAGGTTTGCGGATGGAACATATATCTTGAAATCCAACATTCCGACCAATGGACGTACTCGTAATTCTATCCAACCTGGTGATATGAAATTTAAAGATTTGAATAATGATGGTATAGTTTCAGCGTCAGATTATACGGTGATAGGTTCAGCTCTGCCAAAACATGTTGGAGGTTTTAGCAATGATTTTTCATATAAAGGCGTTGATATGAATGTGTTTTTTCAATGGTCATATGGCAATTCGATAATGAACGCAAATAGGCTTTATCTTGAGCAGAATACCTATAATGGATTGCATCTTAATCTTTATGATTACGCTAAAGACAGATGGACATCTACAAATACGAATACGAGCATCCCTGCTGTCAATAGTGTGGTGCCGCGAATATATCATTCCAATATTATAGAAGATGGCTCTTATCTGAGGTTGAAGACAGTTTCGATAGGCTATACGTTTGAGCCTAATCTTATCAAGAAACTTAAATTGAAAAGTGCTAGAGTTTATGTCTCCGGACAAAATCTGTGGACTTGGACGAACTATTCTGGGCAAGACCCAGAGGTGTCTGTAAGAAACTCGGCATTGACACCAGGGTTTGATTGGTCAGCGTATCCTAGGACAAGAATCTATACCGCTGGTCTAAATGTGAATTTTTAAATCTCCTAAAGATGAAATATATAATTGGTTACATTTTTATCGCAGTTTCTCTTGCATTAAATGGTTGTAAGAAATTCCTTACACAAATCCCAACGGATTATGTTAGTCCGGAAGGATATTACAATACTGAAGGTGATCTGAAGAATGCATTAAATGGGGTTTACGATATCTTGGGCGATGGTAATGTATATGGCAAATGGTACGCTTATCAAATCGCTATAGGTACAGATGAGACCTATATGACTGGTCAGCAGCCTACGGGTTCTTTAAACACCTATCAGCACAGTGCGTCGGATACTTATGTTCAGAATTTCTGGCGTTATCTTTATTTTGGGATAGAACGTGCTAATAAATTGATTGAAAATATTGATAAACCTCAAGGGGTAAATCAAGATACAAGAAATAGCATTTTGGGAGAAGCTCTATTCTTAAGAAGCTACTATTATTTCTTATTGGTGTCACATTTTGGAGATGTACCGCTACAGTTGCATTCCACTAAAGATATTAATAACGTTGATTTTGCACGAACTCCTAAAGAAACTGTCTATGGGCAGATTGTAAGTGATATGCAAAAGGCAGAAAGTCTCTTAGAAAAGGAGACGGCATCGAAGATAGGTTATGGAGGTAGAATAAGTCTTTCAACGGTGAGAGGTATACTGTGTAGAGTCTTTTTACATATGGCCGGAAAGCCCTTAATGGATGTAGATCGTTATCATGATGCTAAAACGTACGCTTTAAAAGTCATAAATTCTGGTGAGCATGAATTGAACCCGAGTTTTGAACAGGTATTCATCAACTATGCCCAAGATAAATATGATGTTAAGGAAAGCATTTGGGAAGTAGAGTTTTGGGGGAATAGATTAGGTAACTCTTTTGTGGAGACAGGACAGCATGGCTGGATGAGTGGACCGTATTCTAAAGACAAAGAAATTGGGGAATCCGTGGCGGCGATTAAGACTAATGGTTATTTTTTTAAACAATATGAGGTGGATCAGCTCGATACCAAGGCTCTTAAGTATTCGCCTGATATAAGAAGGGATTGGACGCATGTACAGTATACTTACGGTACTGGAAGTGTAGGGGTTAAGAATGCTAGTATTGGTATTTATAATATGGATTTGGGCAAGTGGAGGAGAGAGTTTGAGGTAGTAGCACGAAATGGAGCAAATACACCACAGAATTTTCCGTTATTGAGATACTCTGATGTCTTACTGATGTATGCTGAAGCGGACAATGAATCAAGTCCAGATGATAAACCGAATATTTTGGCCGTTGACTATGTTAATCAGGTTAGGGAAAGGGGATATGGTAAGCTGCTCTCTGGCGAGCGTGTCAAAAATATACGAGTGGTAAATGGGGGAAGTGGTTATGGTACTGCTAACCCACCCAAGGTGACCATAACTGGAGGTGGTGGAACTGGTGCGGAGGCTGTGGCGGTAATAGCTGCAGGGAAGATTACAGAAATATATATTACAAGACCAGGAAGTGGATATACATCAGTGCCTACAATATCGATCAACAGTACAGTCGGAACAGGAGCTAGTGCAACTGCAACAATTACAAATTTGAGTAATGTGGACCATCGCTTATCAAATCTACAGACTGCTACTAAAACAGAATTCAGAAAGGCAATAAAAAAAGAGCGGATGCTGGAGTTGGGAGGAGAGTTTTTGAGAAGGCAAGATTTGATTCGTTGGGGGGATCTAGTTGAGAGTTTGAAGGATGTTGTGTACGATATTAATACCTATGCACCAGCTAATCGAAAATATACGACGCAGGCAGGAGATAATGTTAGTGAGCGTGATGTTCTATTACCTATCCCTCTTCGTGAAATGAGTTTTAATAAAGCATTAATTCAAAATCCTGGATTTTAGTATGAAAAATATTATATACATGTTGATAATGTGTGTCGCCACCTTGTTTTTTGCATGCCAAAAGTATGAGGTTACGATACCAAATTTTGATGTCAAAATTGAAAAACTAAATTATAATGTTGGTGACACCGTTTCGTTTAAGCTTTTCGGTGACGCAAATTATGTGTTGTTTTATTCTGGGGACGTCTATAACAATTATGAGTATCGAAACGAAGCGACCCAAGAAGGGGAGTATACTTTGAGTTTTGATTCACAGATTTCTGGTAATGCTTCTGCTAAAGTTGAACTATTGGCTTCAACCGATTTTACGGGGATTTATACGGCTGATGAGGTGAAGGCTGCGAACTGGTATAATTTGACCGATAAAGCATTATGGGCTACATCGAACACATCGGTCAATTCTGGTAAGGTTTCATTGAATGATCTTTATGTTCCAGGTAAACCGATTTATATCGCATTCAGATCTTTCAAATCTGTAAATAATCTCAACACCCTATTTACACACAGTTTGAATAATATTACCGTACAGAATACCTATGAAGATCGTTCTTATGAGGTAAAACCTGGAACCTATTTTCAAGGATGGAAAACTGTTGACTTTGCTAAGGGGAATATTGTTTGGAAACATAATGCTTCTAATAATATTAGTATTGCTAATACAATTGCTTTGAGTCAAGAAGAACATGATAATTGGATTGTATCGGGGGCATTACAATTGAATAGAAGTGTGGGGGATTATGCTAAAACAATCAAGTATCCAGCAAGTTTGATGCCTGATTATTATAGTTATGTGTACACCAAAGCAGGTGTGTATAACGCTTGTTTTGTTGTCAGTAATCGTTTTTCCGACAGGAATAAAGAGGTCCTTAAATCTTTTCAAATAACTATAAAATAAGCGCTTGATATTATGATAAAAAAGTATTGTTTTATGATGATAATGCTGGTCAACAGTTTTAATCTGTTTGCTCAGAATTTTAATATTATTCCATACCCTAAATCAATTGAGCCGGTAGATGCGTCTTTTGAAATAAACAAGAAAACCTCTTTTGTGATGTCTAAAGTAGATGATAACACAAAGCAGATTATAAAAGGATTTGTAAATAAAATTGCCAAGTCGACGGGAATCCATATAGAGGTGACTCCTAATAAACCTAAAGCTAATTATATAGTGATAGATTTTAATCCTATTATGGGAGAGGAAGAGTATCGTTTGAAAGTTGACGCTGAAAGGATAACAATTGAATCCAAGGGAAATCATGGTCTATTTTATGCCATGCAAACTTTGCAGCAATTGCTGCCAGTTTCTATTGAATCTCCTATTTTGGAGAATGTAAGTAATTTAAAGGTCCCTGGTGTATCTATTGTAGACGAACCAAATTTCTCTTATAGAGGTATAATGATTGACGCCTGTCGGAATTTCAAGAGTATTGATTTTATTAAGAGACAACTTGATATTTTGGCCATGTATAAAATTAATCGTTTTCATTGGCATCTTACTGATGATCAGGGATGGAGGGCAGAAATCAAAAAATATCCATTGCTGACAACCGTTGGTGGGGTAAGAAAAAATGGTGACGGAATTACTTCTTCAGGGTTTTATACGCAGGACGAGATGAGAGAAGTCGTTCGTTATGCAGCAGAACGATTTATAACAGTTGTACCCGAGATCGAACTTCCTGGACATGCTACTGCAGCGTTGGCGGCCTACCCGGAATTATCAGTCCTTAAAAAGCCTATAGATGTATCTTACGTATGGGGCAATCACATTGAAGTGTTTGATCCGTCTAATGAAAAGACATTCGAGTTTTTTACAGATGTATTCAAGGAAATATGTGACATATTCCCTAGTGAGTATATCCATATAGGGGGAGATGAAGTCAATAAAACGCGTTGGATAAATAGTGAAAACTGTAAGAGGTTAATGTCCGAGAAGGGGATGAATACTCCTCTTGAACTTCATGGTTATTTTGTAAAGCGTGTAGAAAGTATACTTTCTCAATTTGGACGAAAGGTCATTGGATGGGATGAAATACTGGAAGGAGATGTCAATCAGACTACTACAGTGATGTCCTGGCGAGGAGAGAAAGGTGGAATAGAAGCTGCAAATTTAGGACATGAGGTAATTATGGCTCCGAGTAATTATATTTACTTAGACCGCTATCAGGGGGATCCTACGATAGAACCTATGGCGCTTCATGGATACAATACTCTCCAACGAGTGTATGAATATAACCCTATACCTAAAGATGTTGCCGAAGATAAAAAACATCTCATAATCGGTGCGCAGGGAAACATGTGGACGGAGTATGCATTTACAGATGAAATTACAGAATATCGGCTTTATCCGCGGGCAATCGCATTAGCAGAAAACTTGTGGACGACGCCGAAAAACAAAAGTTTTGACGATTTTGTGAGGAGATTGGACCGTGTACATCAGGTTTTAGATTATAGGGGTGTTAATTATCATATTCCATTGCCTGAGGGCCCACAACATAAAAAAGTTGTATTTGTTGATGATGTTACGCTAACATTTACCAATACAAGAAAGTTGAAAATGCTCTTTACGTTGGATGGAACCGATCCAAGTGCAAAGTCTATGGTTTATAAAGAGCCCTTAAAATTTTCGGAAACAAAGACCTTGAAAATTGCATCGATGCTGCCCACTGGTAAAATGAGTCCAGTGCGAACTATTCCAATTGAGAAAACGAAATATGCGCTCCCTTTTGAGGGACCTGTTACGCCGGGAATACAAATGGAAAAGGCCTTAGGTTTTTTTAGAGATTCTACTTCCTATCCAAAAACAGGCTATACATCGAAGAAAATTATACCTGAGTTTACACCTCGAAAAGAGTTTAATTGGAGAATGCCATCTTTGGAAATATACGAGGGATACTTTGCTGTAGAGGAAGATGGCGTCTATTCTGTTATTTGTGATCAAGAGTTGCTATATATTAATGGCCAGTTGGTCATTGATAATAATGGTGTGATTCGGAGAGCTTTACGAAATAGAAGCCAAGTTGCCCTAGCAAAAGGATTACATAAATTCAAATTATGCATGAATAACAATGTTATCGGTGGTTTTCCGGCCGTATGGAGTGAGAATACCTTTTATGTTAACAAGGTAGACGATAAAGGTAAACCGACAGCAATAGCAAGTGATAAGTTGTTCCATTAATTCTATAAAAATAAATTCAGTATGAAAACAATAATATTAGTATGGGTATGTGTGCTGTCTGCATTTGCAAAAGCATCAGAAAAGCCTTTTATGACCTTTCAAACTAGTAATTCAACTTTCGAGTTCAAGTTGGCAATGAAGAATGAAGGAAAGATCAGTGTAGATTGGGGAGATGGTAATTTGCAGGAGTATGAAATTGGAAAGAGTATTAAGATACTAGAGGCGACTACTGTAAAAGGAAATGTAAAAAAGAATAGCGAAATTAAGGTGTTTGGAAAAGACATCGTTTTTTTATACAGTCGAGAACAAGGTATTAAGCATTTAGATCTAACGAATGCCAGAGACTTGAGAAGCATTGATTGTGGAATGAATAGTATTCAGAATATCGATGTTTCCAACCTGCCGTATTTGAGTTATCTAAACCTCTATAAAAATGAGATTAAATTTTTAGACCTATCCCATAATGTTAATTTACGTAATATCAATATGTCTGAAAACAACCTAAGTACATTAGACTTTAGTTTTAATCCTAGTGTTCAGCATGTTTCTCTAATAGGTAATAAGCTTGATAAGATTGTTTTTAACAATCCCAGTAAACTGACATCTTTGCGTGTAAATAATAATTTGTTGAAAGAATTACACTTAACTGGAGCAGAGGCTTTGAATTTTGTGGATATTTCGGCCAATAAGATTGAAGATTCATGCATGTTGAATAAACTGTATGACGCTCTACCCTCTTTTTCAGAACCTTCCCAACAATATAATCTGAGGATTGAGGGAAATGCAGGGGTAATAGGAAGTAATACTAATATTGCGAAAAATAAAAACTGGAAGATAGATCGCTTGGGCAAAGGAAATCAAAAGTGTGACTAGTTGATATTACCTTTCCCTTTATTTTGTCCAATTTTTCGGGAGTTGGCATACTGCTAATTCCCGAATATTATAATCACACGGTGTTCTGCCGGTGTGGTGTTATATCCTATTTATTTATGCGAAACATATTATTGGTGTTTTTTTTATTTCTTGTATTAGTTGGAAATACTCAAAGCAAAGGACCTATAGCGAATATAGACGGCGTAGTCGTCGCTCATATGCCCAAGAGCTCGGGCAAATATCTGGGGACTCCGAGTATTGCGATATTGGCTAATGGTGATTACCTCGCCTCGTTTGATTTTTTTGGCCCACAATGTACATCGGATAAGGTACATGTATACCGATCATCGGATAGGGGTAAGTCATGGCGGTTTTTAACGGAACTGGAGGATACTTTTTGGGGGGGATTATTTGTTGTAGATAAGGAGGTGTATTTGCTTGGTGTTCGTGGATCAGATCGAAACCTGTCAATTAGAAAGTCTTCCGATTCGGGGAAAAGTTGGAGCGAACATGCGATATTAAGAAGCGGTCGCTTCCATGGTTCTTCTACTCCTGTAGTGTTTCATAATGGCAAAATCTATAAAGGCTATGATAATCTAGGAGTTGAAGACAAGAAAAAAGCTTGGATGTCTGAGAATAAGTCCTTCATAATGTGGGCAGATGAAAAGGACGACTTGTTAAAACCGGAAAGCTGGAGATATAGCGAAGAAGTGGTCAAACCTCCGCAGATGGACGGAACGGGATGGCTGGAAACCAATGCAGTTTTAGGCTTGGATGGTTCTATAAGAGGTGTCACTAGGATAGCTAACGAATCGGGCTATATTGCAGGGCACTATGCTGTAGATACTACAGGTACTATTGTAAATGGTTCGGTGAAAGCGATCCCCTTTTTAGGAGGAGCAACAAAATTTAATGTGATGTGGGATCCTAAGACCAAGAAATACTGGTCATTGAGCAACTATCCGTCTGAAATATTGAGAAAGCCGAAAATGCGTGCCGGCGGAATGCGGAGTGTACTGGCTCTAGTGTCTTCTCCTGATCTTGAAAATTGGACAGTCAATAAGATTGTCATGGGCAGTAGAGATGTCAAGTATCACGGGTTTCAGTATGTGGATTGGCAATTTGAAGGTAAGGATATCATCTTGATGAATAGGGTCGGCTTTACGGATGTATTTGGTGAGGCTGATAATGCCCATAATTCGAATTATATTATTTTTCAGCGTATCCGTAATTATGCTAAGAGTAAGACGGATAGGGAGCTATTGTTTTTTGTTAATCAATGAAATTAAGCGAATGAAAAAATATATGCTATTACTTGTTCTTTTGATGGGGACATTGAAGGGGTTTTCAAAAATTGAACTTAGTGGTCTGTTTTCAGATCACATGGTTCTGCAGCAATCTGCTAAAGTGAAAATATCCGGAAAATCGTCGACTGTGGGTAACGTTCGGGTCGTGACCGGATGGGGAAAGAGCTATAAGGCCGCTACGGACAAGGCTGGATATTTTGAGTTTGTAATACAAACGCCGAAAGCCGGTGGGCCGTACGATATTACGCTAGAGGACGGGGATAGAATGGTGTTAAAAGATATCTTTATAGGAGAAGTCTGGCTGGCTGTAGGCCAATCGAATATGGCTATGCCTGTGAAGGGATTTGATGCCCAACAACCGGTCGCAAATAAAGAGGCTATAGAGCGACATGTCTCCGAATTGGCTCCAATTCGTTTTCTAACTTTACAGGCTCCACCCGCAGCAGAGCCTATGGATGTGGTGCAGGGACATTGGATTGCCGCAGATGCACAATCGGTACTTGAAATAAGCGCAGTGGCTTATGAGTTTGCCCGTAAACTGCAAAGTGAACTAGGTGTGCCTGTTGGAATTATTGTCGCGGCAAACTCAGGAACGAGGATTGAATCTTGGATGAGTAGAGATAATCTAGAAGCTATCAACGATAAGTTTTTGACCTTGGATAGGCCTTTTCAGAAGAATAGTCCTGCAGCGATGTATAACGCTATGATTGCTCCTTTGATAGGTAGTCAGATTAAGGGATTCTTATGGTATCAGGGAGAAGCAAATAGGGCGTCTCCAGGTACGTACCTTAAGCAGTTTCCAGCTATGCTGGATGACTGGAGAAAGTCTTGGGGATTGGGAGAACTGCCATTCTATACCGTGGAAATAGCTCCCTATACCTATCCAACAGATAAGGCCAATGCTTATATCGCCGCTTTCTTTAGGGAGAACCAAAGAAAATTAACAAATATGCTTCCTGGGGTTGGAATTGTTTCTACAGTAGATATCGGTTCTGCAACTACAGTACACCCACCTGATAAAACTAAGGTCGGTGAGCGCTTAGCATTGTTGGCCATGGCGCAGACCTACGGTATCAAGGGGAGCTATGAAGAGTCGGTCTATGAGGGGTATACGACAGCAGAAAATAAGCTATCGATAGCATTTTCGGGCAATACGTCCTTAAAGATAGTAGGTGATACACTTCAGGATATCGAGATAGCAGGTGAGGATCAGGTTTTTTATCCTGCTCAGGCAATGTTACAGGGAAATAATCTGTTGGTCTGGTCTGACTATATTGTAAAGCCAAAATCTGTACGATATTGTTTTAAAGCATATCAGCAAGGAAATCTATTTAATGAAAAGGGACTGCCAGTACCACCTTTTAGAACGGACAATTGGAGTATCATTCAAAAAAAGACACCATAACTTAAGCAACTCGTTTATATATGAAATATTTGTATCATGTATTGAAGATATCCTTCTACATCATTTTATTGATGGCAACTGCTATAGGATGTGAGAAGAAAATAGTGGGGGAAAGACCACTACCTGTTAATATTAATGACTTTAGTAATGTTCCTGGTACCGTGATAGTTCACAGTCCCAAGTCTTCGGGAGTGTTTAGAGGGACTCCAAGTATTGCTAAACTCCCAAATGGTGAGCTCATTGCATCGAATGATGTATTTGGTACGGGGATTTCCAACCGTACTGATATTTTTCGTTCAGTGGATAATGGAAACTCTTGGGATAGTATCGCTTCTGTAAATGGAGCAGTATGGTCGGGGTTGTTTTATCACCAGAACAGGTTGTACCTTTTGGGAGCAAATACAAGTGGTGGGGCCAATCTGGTAATCCGAGCCTCGGCGGATTCAGGCTTCACCTGGTCTAGCCCTACAGTTATCGTGTCTGGGGCATGCCATGGCTCATCGACACCTGTACTTTTCGCAAATGGTCGTATTTATAAAGCGTATGAATTTCATGATACCGATTTGAATGGTAAGTGGATGTCTGGAAATAAAGCCTACATCGTCTCGGCGGCAATGAACGCTGATTTACTTGATGCAGGAAGCTGGACACAATCTGAAAAACTGGAAAAACCAGCATGGATCGATGGTACCGGCTGGTTGGAAGCGAATGCAGTAATCGGTCCGGATGGTAAAATTAAATGTATTAGCCGATTGGCATCTATGGATGGAGTCCACGCCGGCTATTACTCGCTATCATCGAATACACAGATAGAAGTGGGGTCGGCGAAGAAAATCCAGTTTTGGGGAGGAGCATCAAAATTTAATATTAAATATGACCCTACTTCTCAAAAATATTGGTCATTGACCAATTATGTCCCACAGCAATTTAAAGAGGGAAATCGGTCTGCGGGAGGGATCCGGAATGTACTGGCCCTAACCTGTTCGGACGACTTAGAATCTTGGCAGATCAAAGCGATAGTTCTAGCTGATGATGATGTGGAGTCGGTAGGGTTTCAGTATGTAGACTGGTTGTTTGACGGTAATGATATTTTGTTTGTATCGCGTACCGCTTACGATGATGGTATGGGAGGGGCAGATAATTTTCACAATGCCAACTTTATGACATTCCACCGTATTATAAACTATGCTCTGGCCAGTACACCTGCGCATTGGAGTCATCTGCTTCCGGACACGGGATGGGATGGCAGTATCACCAAATTTGATTGGTCAGGTGGGAAGGGAAGCGTGGCAACTGATCCTATTTTAATCGGCAATCCGGGGCAAATGGCTTATCTCGCAGAGCAAGTCTATCAGGGTAATACATTCGCCGGGAAATACTTTAAGCTTACTGGGGACATCGATCTCAATGGTTATAATTTTATGCCGATAGGATGGTATATCACAGCGGCGAATAATCGGCCTTTCAGTGGGCATTTTGATGGCGGTGGTTTTCAGGTGAAACGCCTCGTAATCAATCGAAATGATAATTCCCAAACTTCTAATGCCTTGTTTGGATATGTAAAAGATGGTACGGTAACCCGGTTGGGAATAGATGGGTCAGGAGGTATATTTGTAGGTGGAGCAGCGTCAGGATTGATAGCGCAAGGAAATAACGTAAACATAAGTGATAGTTATAATAAAGCAGCAGTAAATGGCACTTCGCAGGTGGGTGGAATATTGGCTTACGCTATTGGCAATAATACGATTACCAATTGCTATAATACAGGAACACTAGTCTTGACTACGAGTGTATCGGCAAATAAGTATATCGGTGGATTGGCGGGCTACTTCAAAACGGGAAGTATAAAGAGTAGTTATAGTGTGGGAACTGTATCTTCTTCCTTCGCTGGGTTGACTACTATAGGTGGCGTATTGGGAGTGAGCGGTCCTGTGATCGCGAATGCTTACTACCTACAAGGGAGTGTCGGAGTGAATAACGGTATAGGGACGGAACTCTCTGGAAGTGGTCTGAAGAGTAGCACAACAATAAGTGCGCTAAACAATGGTGGGAATAGTTGGAAAGGTGCTTTGGGAAATAATAACGATGGGTTTCCGATGTTGCAATGGGAACCTTAATACTGATTGATACGAATAGCTATGATGAAATATCTAATTCTATTGATTATATGTCTTGGAATAGGGGCTGGAACATGGGCACAAGAGAATAATAGATTTACTTGGGTGACTGTAGGGGAGGATACAATGCTGAATCTACAGGGGAAGCTCAGTGATGTAGCGCTCCGATATAATCTGGACCGCTTACCTGCAGCTGCTAAGGAGCAGGTAAGAAAAGAGGTGTGGAATCTGTCGCGAAACCCTTCGGGGGTGTATTTGGATTTTTATACAACAGCAGATACCATCGCATTGGTTTACCGCTGTGATCAAAATATAAACCTGAACCATATGAATGCGATTGGCGTGTCAGGAATAGATGTCTATGCGGAGATAAAGGCGAATGAATGGCGTTGGGTGAAACCTAGGTACGTTTCATTAAAGAAAGATGAAGTATCTGTATTGCTAGAAGGATTGGATTCGACAAGTCTGCTCCGCTATAGACTATATTTTCCGATGTACAATACGGTGTCCGATTTTAAGATAGGCTTAAATAAGGGAGCGGAGCTCTCCTCTAAAAAGAGTACAGTGAAGCCCATTGTAGTCTATGGAACATCGATCACGCAAGGAGCATCTGCCTCTCGGGCGGGGCTTTCTTGGACGGCTTTATTGGGCAGGAGGTTTGATATGCCGATAATTAATTTAGGTTTTTCTGCAAATGGAAGGTTAGAGAAAGAGCTGATAGATGTAATGGTCTCGCAAGAAGCATCGATCTATATTATAGATTGTTTGCCCAATTTGGTAGCTTTTACGGACGACGAAGTGTACGAGCGTCTGCTATCTGCATGGCAGACGCTCCGGAAGTCGCATCCGCAGACTCCGATAATATTTACCGAACATGCAGACGCTACAATAGATTTATTGAACGGGATTTCGAAGAAGGAATATGACCGAGTGAACCGAAATCTTAATAAATTTATAACGCAAAATATATCCGGTCGGGATTTAAATGTACATGTGGTTACCGCTAAGTCTATCGGATTGGGTATCGATGATACGGTCGATGGGGTGCATCCTTCGGACATCGGTATGCTGAAGTATGCTGATGCGTACACGGATGTGATAAGGGCTGTCCGCTAGTTTTAAAAAAGAGTGAGAATAAAAACAAGAAAGCGCTTCCGGTATTCGGAAGCGCTTTCTTTATCCTGTCGACAGAATACTATTTCTTAAGCAGTGTATGGGCTAGTCGACCAGACAATGCAATTGCTAATTAAATTTTAAAAATAGATTAATATTCGTTTATATTTGGACGCGTAAAACCAGTATAACTTAAATCAATATGTTAAAAAGGCTCTTTAACAAGAAGACATTTGACCATATATTCCGTGATAATTATACCTATCTCTATAAGTATGCCTTCCATATTACAGGTGATGAAGAGGAAAGTAGGGATATCGTGAGCGGTGTATTTGAAAGCCTTTGGAAAAACATAGAACGATTTGATACCGAAAAAGCGAAACCCTATCTCAAGGTGAGTGTGCGAAATCGCTGTGTTGATTTTTTACGTAAGAACACCCTGCACAATAAGTATTCGGACGAATATCTGAATACACTCTCACACTACTATGACGAGCTGGAAGAACAAAGAGAGCAAGACGATCTGGTCGAAGGAATGTTAAATCAGTTGCCCGAAAATACGAGACAGATATTAGAGCTGTGCTATTTTCAGCGATTGAGATATATTGAAGTGGCTGAAAAGCTGGATATAAGCCCAGATACTGTCAAAAAACATATTGTAAAAGCACTTAAATTATTGAGGACGATATATAATGAGAAAAAATAAAATAATGATACCTGTTTTCGGTTTTGGTTCGTACTATAACGTATAAAGGAAAGAGGAATGGAAGAGAATAACAAAAAAGACGGTGGTCCATCCGATTTTATAAAAGAAGAGATTCTGCTCCGTGAGCATTTTTCGAAAAGAGGGGAGATACCCGATGTGGATAAGGAGTTACAGGCTTTTCATGCCAAGAGGGTACCCACTACAGGCAAAATTATTGCTATTTGCTCGGCTATTGCAGCTGTGTTGGGATTGGTCGCATTTGCTTATGTATCGATATGGTCTACTGAGCAACTATTACAGGAGTCGGACTATCTCGTGTATGAAGAGCGTTCTAATGTAAAGGATGTATTGTTGCAGTCTGGCAATCAGGAGGCAATTAGCGTGGACGATGCCTCAGAGGTATGGAAGGGAAAGAACAGGCCCGTTCTGATTGATGGAGGCTTGTCTTATGAGACAATGCCGGAAGATATCGTCGTACAGCAGGAGCAATTGTCTGTTCCGAATGGCAAAATGTTTAAAGTGATTCTTGAGGATGGTTCTGAAGTATGGGTCAACTCTCGAAGTAAAATCACATTCCCAAATCGTTTTTTAGGTAATGAACGGAAAGTGGTGTTAGAGGGGGAAGCATTTTTCAAAGTGGTAAAAGATAAAAACAGACCTTTTGTCGTGGAGGCGGATGGGCTTTCTACCCAAGTGTTGGGAACCGAGTTTAACGTTAAGCGTGCTAATACCGATGAAGCGCAGGTGACTCTGCTGAGCGGGAAAGTCAAGGTGAACGTAGATAAAGCACAGTTTACTAAGGTGCTGACGCCAGGCGAAGAGTTTGATAGAGATGCGAAAGGAGTGATAAAGATTAATAAAATCGATTTGGATACGTATTACCGTTGGTACGAAGGGTATTTTTACTTTGATCAGGTACCTTTGGGAGAAGTATTGCGTGAGGTAGGTCGTTGGTATAATAAGGATGTTGTATTCGAAAATCCAAGTGTGGATAGACTTAAAATTCGATTTACAGCAGACCGGAAAGAGTCTCTAGAGACTATTATCGAGTTGATGAATGATTTTAAATTGGCGAAAATTGTAATCCGTGACAACCGGATAATCGTACAGCGCTAGGTATATAGGCCGAGCGATAAGTTAAAAAGCACAGGACTTTTGAAGTTCTTGTGCTTTTTTTGTGCTTATATATCAGGTTATTGTATCTTTTTTCGTCTTTTTCTTAAAATAAATGAGATAAAGCGTACCCTATTTAGACTGTTATCCGTACTAACTATCAAATAAGCGTAGACCTATTATGTGTAATGTCTAGTACTAACTAATTAACTAACCATTAAAAAGTAATGAAAGAGAATAAGAAGAAGCTACTGATGCTATTTTGGTTTTTGTTCGCTATGTACAGTAGTTGGGCGCAAGAACAGCGTGTATCGCTGGTTTTTAAGGAAGAGGCTTTATCTACTGTATTCAAGCGGATAGAAAAGGTTTCTAATGTGAAAATCCAGTTTGTGTATGCAGATATTGAACGCTTTAAAGTAAGTGCCAATATCGAGAATAAGAAAGCGGCCGATGCTGTGCAGCAGGTGATTGCTGAATTTCCACTTAGTTATTCAATAAAAGGGGATGGCAAATATATTGTCATCACAAAAAAGAAGAACCCTAGTTCGGAAGGGAAAAATCAGTCACAGAATCAGGCATTTGAGGTACAGGGAAAGATTGTCAATGCGGGAGGAAGCCCTCTGTCTGGAGTGACTGTCCTAATGGTTGGGGAAGGAAATAAGACGATAGCAACGACATCGTCTGGAGCTGAAGGAAACTATGCATTGAAAGTCCAGACGAAAGGTACATCGGATTTGAAGCTTGTGTACAGTACATTGGGAATGGAGACTCAGGAGATTGACTATGTTTCTCAGCAAGTGGTCGATGTGAAGATGATGGAGAAGTCTGAAGATGTGGGTGAGGTGGTCGTTGTAGCCTTTGGTCAGCAAAAAAAGGAAACATTGGTCGGTTCTATAACGAGCGTAAACCCTAAGGAACTGAAAGGACCAACATCCAATCTTACGACGATGCTCGCGGGAAGGGTCGCGGGTGTGATTGCTTATCAGCGGTCGGGCGAGCCAGGGCAGGACAATGCGCAGTTTTTTATTCGTGGTGTCACCAGTTTTGGTACAGGAAAGGTAGATCCGCTCATTCTACTGAATGGAATGGAAATTTCTTCCAATGAGCTTGCGCGTATACAGCCTGATGATATTGAGGGATTCTCTATTTTGAAAGATGCCTCAGCAGCAGCTTTATATGGTGCACGGGGCGCGAATGGTGTTATCTTGGTTACGACCAAAAGTGGTAAAGATGGGCCTACTAAGTTTAATATTAGGCTAGAAAACTCCATATCTTCTAACACGGATAATTTTAAACTGGCTGATAATATTACCTATATGACATTGGCCAATGAGGGGGCGAGGACTAGGAATTTTGAAGAACCCTATTCGCAAAGTAAGATTGATATGACGGCATTGGGAAGAGATCCTTATTTGTACCCCAACAATGATTGGATTGATATGCTAATCAGAGATTACACTAATAATACGAGGGTCAATGCTAATGTGAGTGGAGGTGGATCTAAAGCACAGTATTATATATCTGGTACTGCAAATATTGATAATGGGGTTATTAGAGAGGTGGAGTCTCAGAGCTTCAATAGTAATGTGAAGGCTTCCAATTATGAAATGAGAAGTAATGTTAATTTTAAGCTGACTCCTTCTACGGATGCTACGGTACGTACTCAAGGTCAGTTCTATGAATATAATGGACCGGTAGGAGGTGGTGGCTTTGTCTTTAACCAGGCATTATGGTCTAACCCGGTAGCGTTCCCGGCATTTTTTCCAAGTGAGTTAAGCCCGACGTCCAATCATGTGCTATTTGGTAATGCTAGGCGACCTGGAGATGGTGCTTTTTATAACAACCCTTATGCGAAGGCGGTTTCGGGATACCAATTGACGGAACGGTCCTATATTACAGTACAGGGAGAACTTAAGCAGAATTTTGACTTTTTACTCAAAGGCTTGACGGGACGTATCATGGGGTATACCCGTCGTAACTCCGAGCATTCGCTCACTAGGCAATATTCGCCTTTCTATTATAGTGCGGTATTTGATAAAGAGCAGGGCTATACAGGCTTAAAGCTATTGAATGAAGAAGGAGGAAGAGAGTATCTTGATTATGCTGCTGGTAGTAAGATTGTTAATAAATTCAACTATGTGGAGGCAGCATTAAATTATAATACATCTATCGGCAAGAACAATATTGGGGCGACTTTGATTTATTTGGCATCACACTATCAAACTGCTAATCCTGATGTACGAGCAGATGGTACGGTCGTGACGTCAAATACGGAGAAGTTGCAGCTGTCCTTGCCCAAACGAAATCAAGGTGTTTCTGGACGTTTTACCTATGGCTATGATGCAAGGTATTTAGCGGAATTCAACTTTGGATACAATGGGTCTGAACGCTTTTGGGGAGATCAGAAGTATGGTTTTTTCCCATCCATAGGTTTGGCTTGGAATGCACATAATGAAAAATTCTTCGCAGATATCACTACTGTAGTAAACAAGTTGAAAGTCAGAGGAACATTTGGATTGGTGGGTAATGATCAGATTGGAAATGAGTCTGATAGGTTCTTCTTCTTATCGCTGGTCGATTTAAATGCGCCAGGGTATTCATTTGGTTATAACTATGACTATACAAAACCAGGCGTAAAGGTAGATCGTTACGAAAATAGAGATATTACGTGGGAAACTTCTTACAAGTCTAATATCGGTTTTGAAATGGGACTGTTCAATAGTCTGAATATTGAGTTTGATGCGTATCGCGAAAAGAGAACCAATATCTTAATGTCTAGGAGTTCTATACCGACTGAAATCGGACTGACTGCTCCGGTGCAGGCCAACGTCGGTGAAGCTCAGGCACAAGGGTTTGAGGTGGCAACAGATTATAATAAAACGTTTGGTAATGGAATGTTTTTGACTGTAAGGGGAAACTTTACCTATGCTACGAGCAAGTATAGTGTCTATGAAGAACCTGAATATTTACCTCAAAATAGTCACTTGTCCCGAATAGGAAATCCTGTAAGCCAAGTTTATGGGTATGTCGCTGAGCGTTTGTTTATCGATGATTATGAGGTCATGAATTCGCCCAAGCAGTTTGGAGATTATTTGGGTGGGGATATCAAGTACAGGGATATCAATGGGGATGGCATAATCAGTACCCTGGATAGGGTGCCAATCGGTATGCCTACCACACCGCAGGTAATCTATGGATTTGGTTTTAGTTTTGGATATAAGGATTTTGATGTGAGTTCTTTTTTTCAGGGGTCTGCTAGATCATCATTTTTTATAAATCCAACGAATATTACCCCCTTTGCAATGGATGTAAACTCCAAATATACCGGTATGCAGAATGGATTGCTTCAAGGTATTGCGGATAGTCATTGGTCTGAGAGCAACCGTGACGTATATGCTTTCTTCCCTCGGTTGTCCAGTACGCTGGTTACGAATAATACGCAGACATCGACCTGGTGGATGCGAGATGGTTCGTTTCTTCGGTTGAAGTCTGTGGAAATGGGCTATAATGTACCAGAAAAATTGCTACAACGTATCAAAGTCGGTAATATGAGAGTATACGCTAATGCGTCTAACCTATTTGTGTGGAGTAAATTTAAAATGTGGGATGTTGAGATGGGGGGGAATGGATTGGGATATCCATTACAAAGGGTATATAACATCGGTGTGAATATTGGGTTTTAAAAATGACTGTGGAAAATAAGGTCAGATCGGCCAAATCACGGAGCATGAAGTAATTAGATATGAAAATTAAGAATATATCATTGAGAAATATAAAGCAACTAACTGTAGTAGGACTATTTATGTTGTCCATCAGTAGTTGTAAAGATTATCTGGAGGTTGTGCCGGACGGTCTGGCTACGATAGATCATGCTTTTACAAATAGGCATGAAGCCGAAAAGTTCTTGCACAAGTGTTACTCCTATACCTTCTCCAGAGGCCATGCCGGTGGTGTAGCAGTAGCGAATATAATGTTTACCGGAGGGGATGAAATGTGGACCTATCGGGAGACTTATGATTTGGACTCGCCATGGAAAATTGCGATGGGAGAGCAGAATGTCGCTAGACCCTATGTGAATTTTTGGGATGGAGACAAGCATGGTTCTAACTTCTGGCAGGCTATCCGTGAGTGTAATATTTTTTTAGAGAATATAAAGGATGAGGGAAAGGTATTGGATTTATTGCCAGAAGACCGTAGGCGTTGGATAGGTGAAGTGGAGTTTTTGAAGGCCTATTTTCACTTTTGCTTATTACGGATGTATGGGCCTATCCCAATTATGGATAAGGCAACGCCTATCGGAGCCCCGCCAGAAGCTATGCGGGTCAAGAGACAGCCTGTAGATGATGTGGTGAATTATATTTCCAATTTGCTAGATGGAGCTGCAGAAAAGCTGCCTGACGGAATTGTGAATGTGACAACTGAGGCTGGGCGGATAAGTAGGACTGCAGTCCTGACCTTAAAGACAAAGCTATGGGTAATGGCAGCGAGTCCCCTTTTTAACGGAAATCCAGATTACAACAGTTTTGCCAATAAGGACGGACAGCTCTTATTTAACCCAAGCTATGACCAAACGAAATGGGAACGTGCGGTCGAAGCAGGTAAGATGGCTATTGAAGCGGCTTCCGCAGGCAACCATAAGCTGTATTACTTCAGCGATTTTGGCTATAGATTGTCAGACTCAACGACTTATCAAATGAATGTCAGGGGAGCAGTGACGGAGAAATGGAATTCGGAGCTGATCTGGGGCCTGACCAACCATAGTGAACAAGTAATCGGAGATATACAGAATGCTAATCTAGCTGGTCAAATCGATAGTCGTATTACTACGCCTGTGGATTATACGTCTTATCTTTCTGTTACGATGCGTATAGCGGAGTTGTTCTATACGGACAATGGGGTACCAATAGATGAAGATGTAAATTATGACTATGCTGGACGCTTTGAACTAAAACAGGCGACAGCTGATGACCGATTCAATATCGTGCCCGGACATCGTACAGCAAAGCTTAATTTCAATAGGGAGAATCGTTTTTATGGATCGGTTGCTTTCGATGGTGCAAAATGGTTTATGGCAAATGCTCCTGGCGCTACGGACGAACAGTCGGCACTATATGTACGAGGTAAAAATGGCCAGCCGGGGGGAAAATTGCGTGATATGTATTATAACGTAACGGGGTACTGGGCAAAAAAACTGGTCAACTGGAGGTTCCAGCAAATCGGTACAGGGGCACAGAAGTATTCTACGGAAAAATATCCTCGGCCCGAAATGAGATTGGCGGACTTGTATCTATTGTATGCAGAGGCCTGTAATGAAACCGACAGACGAGAGGAAGCTATAAAGTATTTGGATTTGATCCGTACTAGAGCTGGATTGAAAGGGGTTGTTGAATCTTGGACCAATCATTCTAGAAATCCAGGAAAGCCGAATACAAAGGAGGGATTAAGGGCTATTATCATGCAAGAAAGAGGTATTGAGCTCGCATTTGAGGGACATCGGATCTGGGATTTGCGTCGATGGAAGACTGCAGAGATTCTGCAGAATCAACCTGTAAGAGGGTGGAATTATCTAGGGGCTAACGAAGTGGATTATTATAGGGTTAGGACGCTGCATAATATGACATTCAATGCGCCTAGAGATTATTTCTGGCCAATACGAGAATCTAACTTACAAACAAACCCAAACTTGGTCCAAAATCCAGGTTGGTAATCTAATTAATGTTAAAGATTATGAAGAAGATATTCATATTTATAATGGTTTTGATAATGGGGGTGTGTAGCTTTCAGTGTTCTGAGGAAAAGCATGGGCCAATAGAAGCGGACGCCGCCCCCACTGGGCCAGTCA
>JBEBQJ010000061.1:0-25421 GCA_040395455.1 Sphingobacterium yanglingense
CGGGGAGCTTCAGGTATTTTTAACTAACCAATTATTAACCTAAATTATGAATACTGATATAACGGCAATATCTATACCGATCGTATTTCATATCTCGATATTAACAAAAAATTAACAAAATATTATTTTAAAGAATAGCATCTATTTATTAGTTGTTTTAAATTGTGAAATCCGGGATAGCAACTCCTGATAGTGTCTCTTTTCAAATCCCGATTTACGGTTTGCATACTTAGCAATGACTTTTTCTAGTTTATCTAGCTCTTCTATAATCAAGATACGCATATCCGATAGGTTTGGATTGTATGGTGTAAGACCTGTAGATGCATAGGAGGTCTCTTGCACAGGTTTGTCCAGCTTTAGCAATACACCGAGTCTATCTACATATGCACGTTGAAGGCCGCGATTGAAAATAGTATTGGCTGGAGCATTGAATATCTGTTTACGAACATCCTGCAATAGATTTTGCATGGTGTAAGCCGAGTCTCCATTTTTGTATTCATTGTCCAGCATGCGTACAAAACTATAGGTATCCAACAGTGATGTGAGCACCTGGTTTTGTGCTTCGATGACTTTGTTAACCATAATACCATAGTCTATACGAGATAAAATATTGCTATCCAAGAGCCAGTATGGCGTTTCAAAGACTTGACGGTTAATGAAATGAACTGCCCGTTTTTGTTTCTCTTTAGCTACGTATTTAAAAACCGGTCCCTCCTCACTCATAGTTTTGATATCTTCAGTCATTCCTCCGATATTTGCTAGCACATGCTTTATATATCGACGGTATTGTTTAGTAATGTCCAGGTATATATCTTTTGTTGTACTTACATTTTCCTCCGGATCAAAATTCCATTTTTCCACATTAGGCAAGATGCGCTTAAGGTTTTCGATACCATAATCGCTCGCTTTTATGGCATCATCTCCTAGATCTTCACTCTGTGCTCTAGGATCCATAGAACCTTGTGCGCCATAATAGTATATCGGATTTTTGGCTTTCTCTTTGACTTGTTTTTCCCAATACAAAGCATCCTCTTTGGCCGAGGTACCAGCAAAATAACGGTATCCAAAATCGATGGCAAAGCGGTCATATTCGCCTATCTTTGGATAAATGTTCTTTACGCCGTCACCAGGTTGTGCAATATAGTTGAATCGTGCATAATCCATGATTGATGGAGCAGTTCCGTAACGTTCCGTAAATGTAGCAGAGCGAAGCGAGTCTACAGGATACGCGCTACTTGACCCAAAATTGTGCAGTAGCCCCAATGTGTGCCCCACTTCATGTGAGGATACAAAACGAACGAGTTCGCCCATCTGTTTATCACTTAATTGAGCTCCACGAGCATCAGGGTTTATGGCAGAGGTCTGTATAAAGAACCAGTTCTTCAAGAGAGACATGACATTATGGTACCAGCCTATATGACTCTCTATAATTTCACCGGAGCGAGGGTCGGTTACACGTGGACCATAAGCATTTTCCTTTTCTGATGCAAAGTAGCGTATCACTGAGTAACGAGCGTCTTCGGTGCTGAATTCGGGATCTTCTTCAGCACTAGGTGCTTCTCGAGCCGTGATGGCATCTTTAAATCCAGCCGCTTCAAATGCTGTATTCCAGTCCTTAACACCTTCGATAAGATAAGGAACCCATTTTTTAGGCGTAGCAGGATCGATGTAATATACAATCTGTTTTTTGGGTTGTACAAGCTCCCCGCGTAGGTAAGCTGCTTCATCCGACGGTTCCAATCGCCAACGATGTATAAAAGCAAGCTCTTTTACCTTCTGATCGTTTACACCGAAGTCGATTTTGCGATTTGCAAAATACCCCACCCGTGCATTCTCGTACCGCGGTTTCATAGGTACTTTAGGTAGCAATAGCATAGAGGTATTTAGCGTAAATGTCAAAGCTCCGATAGTTTTGTCAGAAGGGACATCAGGAGATTTGAAGGTTTTTACCGTTCTAATTTCAATATTGGTAGGAAAAGCTTTAATTGTGTCAATGTAAGAGCGACTGGCATCAATACCAGACAGCTTGTATGTTTTTTTTAGATTATCGGGCATCTGCATACCAGGGATCTCACTGTTGTAGAAGTCCGTTACATCGATAAGGTAACTCTTGCCTGTATTGTTGATAGCTTTTATTTCAAAAGCTGCTAGTATCGGAGTCGCATTTGAGTTCTGTAGCGCGGCCTCGATATCACTTCCACTGGAGTTGATGTGTGTATAGCTGGGGACACGTAAAAAGATTGTATTCTGTCGACGTTGCCATTGCCACAACTGGTCGTTGATCATTTCACCGCCATATTGAGAGCGGTATTCTTTTAGACCGACGGGTGTCTGTGCAAAACGTGTGACGACTAACATATCCCGGTTCAGTAAGCTATCAGGGATTTCCATGTAGTATTTGTCAGCTACTTTGTAGGTGTTGAATAGTCCTTCCGATTTGGAAGCTGACGCATCGATGATATCTTCAAAACGTTTTGTTTTCTCTTTTTTAAGTTTTTCGACATCCTTCTTAGTTTCTTCGGCTTTTTCAGGAGCTTTAGACAATTTCGAAAATGAACCAGTTTGTGCAGCAGTGATACCGATAGTAAGTGCACATGCAGCAATTGTTAGTTTTAATTTGTTATTGTGTATCATTTAGGATTTTTAAAAGCTATATGTTAGGTTACCAGCCTTGATTTTGTGGTAACAGGTTTTTATTGATTCCCAATTCGATGAGAGGGATAGGCATCCAGTAATTTTTGTCTTCAAAAACGCGTGTTCCCGCGGTTTTACGCGTATAGGTGAAAGCACCATTACTCGTTTTAGTAATATCCATTCCATTTACGGATTGATTTAGCAACCGTGTAGCGAGTTTCCATCGTCGTAGATCCTGATAGCGGATATTGTCTTCGAAGGCCAGTTCTATACGACGCTCATTTCGAATACTATTTCTGAGTTGCTGTTGGTTAAGTCCAGCAGCCAATGGCGGCATAGAGACTCTTTTACGCACAGCATTAATCGCTTCGTAGACCTGTTGGGATGGGCCAGAAGCTTCGTTCTGAGCTTCGGCATAGTTAAGTAGCACTTCCGCATAGCGAAGGATTACCCAGTTGGTACTACTCCCTATGGAAGGATCCTTATTGTAGTCAAATTTTTCGTCTATGAATTTACGGATATAGTATCCCGTAGGCGTGGGGTTCGAGCGTGGTAAATCCACTCCTCCAGTATACAGCTGCACCTTACGATCCTTAAACTGACTATCGTTGTGTACGATCGAAATATAGAACCTAGGATCACGGTTTACATAAGGATTTAGCGGGTCATAGCCAGAATTAGGATCTTGAATCATTTTACCATTGGCCATTTCATAGCTATCCACAATATCCTGTGTAGGACAGTTTATTCCTTTCCCTCCATATCCTGCAGCGCTGTTGTTCTTATCAAAACTGTGAAGCCGTTCTCCTTTAATACCATTGTATCTAGATTCTAATATTACCTCTGGGCGGCTCATCACATTTTTGGTTAAAAAGGTGTTTTGATATTCCTTCTGCAAGTCAAATGCTTTGCTGTCGATTACACGTTGCGCTATATCAGCAGCTTTTTGCCAACGCTCAGGGGAATTGTCCGGATTGTTTAAAGGGCTAGCGTCCCAAAGCAATACACGGCTCAAAAACGCCAGTGCCGCCTCTCTCGTGATTCGCCCTAGTTCTTCTTTCGCATACGCATTCGGAAGTTCCATCGCGCTCTTCTCGAGTTCAGCGGATAGAAAAGCCATACCTTCAGCGTGCGATACTTTTTGAGGTTTGTCTTCAGCCTCCTCTATAGGTTGAGCCTTGGTGAGTAGAGGGACATCTTTAAAACTAGAAAACAATGTGAAATAGAGATAAGCCCTAAAAAAACGAGCTTGTCCCAATAGTACTCTACGTTCCACTTCGGTCAGTACTGACGTAGATTCTGCACGTTCCATAAAGTAATTGACTTGACGTATTTGGGCATAGGTGTCTCTCCAAAGATTACGTTCCGGAAATGAGGAGCTTAAAAAGTCACCTCTTGTGTATCCGATTACTTTACCTTCCTCCGATCCAATAAGTTGGAGGTCGTCCGAGATAGCACCAGGGAGATATGTATTGATAAAACCGGTACTTAAAAAATTGTAAAATTCGTTTACCGAAAGCTTTATCAATGCAGGGTCGTTCCAAACAGTTTCTTCCGATACCACATTTAATGGTTTACGATCTAGAAAGTTTTTTTGACAGCTGCTGAAAAATAGAGTTCCAGAGCACGTCAAAATCGATAATCTTAAATATATACTTTTCATAATATTGATACGATTAGATTAGTTTATAGTCCTACACGAACACCTAAAGAAAAAATACGCTGAGGTGGATACATATTAGCTGTATTTCCAGTAGATTCAGGGTCATATCGTTTATTTTTGCTAATGGTAAATAAGTTTTGACCTTGTAATGTGAAGGCCAGCGAGTGTAACCCCGTGCGGGAAAGTAATTCCTTTGGAATGATATAACCGAGCTGAGCTGTTCGGAGTTTAATATAATCACCGCTTTTGACAAAAAATGTAGAAGGCAACCTATTGTTCTCATAGTTGGACAGAAGCCTAGGATAGCTCGCATCTAAGTTTTCTGGGGTCCATCTATCGAGATGTATTTCATGAAAATTAGCCATGTCATTGGCAGCGGTGTAGTTGATGAATACATCTTTGGCTGCTTGAAAGAATGCATCGAAGGATATACCTTTCCAGTTCGCACCAAGATTCAAACCGAATACAGTAGGTGGATATATGTATCTGGCTTCGAAAGCCCGGTCTGGGCTACCACTGTACAGTTCTACCAAACCATCCCCATTGATGTCTTCATAGCGGATATCTCCTGGTTTGGGCCTATAGGGCGTGCCATTGGGACTACTAAGGTATTGAGGCCAGCGATTTACATCAGCTTCATCTCTAAAAATACCGTTAGCCTTCAATATTCTGATCATTCCTATAGAGCTTCCTTCTTGGCGATTTCCCGGTAGAACAGCATCATTTTCACCATAATCGATTACCCTGCTCTTATTCAAGGTGACATTCAATCTGGCATTAATCTGTACAGCTTGCACTTTACTGCGGTGTGATACCATAGCCTCGTATCCATAATACCGTTCCTTCGCAAAATTCTGTAATGCAGGGGGCATGCCAAAGGTCAATGGTACATCATAAGATCGCGAACGTAGGATGTCGAATTTGTTTTTATTGTAATAGTCCAGCTCAATACCTAGTTTTCCTCTCCAAAAACTAGCATCTAACCCGACATCAAAAGCATCTACTTTTTCCCAGCTGATATTGGTATTGGGGACCGTGAGATTAGCGATACGGGTAGAAGGGGTAATTGCATTGTTATTACCCAAAATATATCCGGCTGGCACCACAGCATAGTTGTAAAAATACGTGTACAGATTGCCTCCATCATTTCCTAGACGCCCATACGAAGAGCGAAGTTTTAAATTATCAATGAATTTGTAATTCTTCTTAATGAAGTCTTCATCTGATATAATCCAAGCCGCTGATAGAGCCGGAAAAAATGCATCTCTTTTATCTTTTGGATAGTATGGCGAACTGTCATATCTGAAGCTACCTTCTAGGATATAGCGTTGTTTATAATTATACACCACTCGTCCCACCACACTTCTGCGGGCATTTTCGGTAGACGAACCTAGATTCTTTTGTGTACTGGCATCCCCTAAAAACAACTGATCTAGACTTGCTACTGGAAAATTGCTTCTGGAAGCCGTCATAGTCTCGCTACCAAATTCATTCTGTTCATACAATACCATTGCATCTAGGTTATGGCCTTGAAATGCTTTCAGATAGTTTAATTTAAGTTGTATGTTGACATTATTGTTCTGATTGTAGGTCTCTGACAATCTTGGTTTTTCTGTTCCATTCTGTAGCGTATAGTCATCTGTTGTCTGTGCGATCGTATACTGTGGTACAGCAGTAGTGAAAGCTTTCTGGAAAGAGCTGTTACGATCCACCGTGATTGAACCAGCTGCAGACAATCCTTTTATAAAAGGTATTTGTTGTGTTAGTCGAATAGCCGATGTGAATACATTTCGTGTATTGCGATTGTATCCACTTTCCGGCATGATATCCGTTAGTGGATTGCCTGCATATCCCGAATATGCATAATAGCCATTGGAGAATTGCGCTGGGCTAGTAGCTCCTAATACGGCTAGTCTACTAAATATATTTTCGGCATGATTGCTTGGGTTGTTCGCCGTTTCTGTGATATAGTTGATATTAAGAGCCACATTAGTGAATTTGCTCACATCATAATCTGCATTGTTTACAAGACCATATCGCTTAAAACTAGCCGTTCTCATTAATCCATCCTGATCTGCGTATGAACCGCTCGTAAAGTATCGAGCATTCTTGCTTCCACCGTTAATATTTACATGATGTTTTTGAACCATGGCCGTATTACGTAGCACTACATCATACCAGTTGGTGTTTGGATATCGGTCAGGATCCGATCCATCCAGAAATTTTTGGAGTTCGATATCGCTATATTTCGTTCTTGGTGAGCTTCCTTTTTCTTTTATATCATTGGCATACATTTCGTTGTTGAGCAAAGCATGGTTGTACGAGTCCAGGAATCGAGGCAGTCTAGTACTTTGTTGCATTCCTAGTTGGGCGCCATACTGAATCTCAAGTTTTTCTCTAGTTCCTTTTTTGGTCGTTACTAAGATCACACCGTTAGCGCCACGTGTACCGTATACAGCGGCAGCAGCATCTTTCAATACGGTGATGCTTTCTATGCTATTGGGGTCTAGTTTGTCGATTTCCATACCGATCATACCTTGCCCTTCACGGGCTACACCATCGATTACAATCAGTGCATTTCCCATACCACGTATTTTGATCTCGGCACGGTCTCTATCAGGTGCTCCCGAGGTCATTGTAGAGGTGATACCGGGGGACCTGCCCATAAGCGTATTAGAGATGTTTACAGCAGGAGATTGGGCAAGTTCTTCCCCTTTGATGGTGTTAATTGCACCCGTTATCTGCCGTCTTTTCTGCATCCCATATCCCACTACAATAATGTCATTGAGTTCGGTCGTATTTCGTGAGAGCACAAAAACAAGGGGAATATCAATATTTTTTATCTTCAGCTCAGCTCTTCGGTATCCTAAAAAAGTACATTCCAGCACATCATCGGGTTGCGCTAAAATCGAAAAGCCTCCGGTATTATTGCTTAGCGCAACGATGCCTGTCCTTTTATTTTTTATTGTAGCGTTGGGCATGTTGTTTTGTAGCTCATTTCGCACGGTTCCAGTTACGATCTGTTGCTGTCCTATGTTGTTTTTAGTCGCAGGTGTACGAGAGTCAATCGGACTCAATACGATACTTTTATCAGAGATTACGTAAGTAATGTTTGTGTTCCTAAGTACAACTTTTAAGGCGTCTTCTATAGGGGTGTTTTTTAGGGAGACGTTTTGTTTTGCTATACCCAACAGTAGTTGATCATCATACAAGAAGTTTCGGCCACTTTGTCTTTGAATCTCCTTAATAAGATGTTTGATTTCCAGTTGGTTGCCCTGTATATTTATGCTTTGCGAACTCACCCGAAAGGAATAGAACACGAAAGTCAATACCAGGAATAATGCTATTTTAGATTTCATAAGTTAAGTAATTTGGGTTATTATACTGACGGAGTAGGCAATATTTTGATCAATATCTTTACTGGTTAGTGTCCGTTTGTTTTTACCTAATTTGAATTGCTGATAGGCGTTTTATCAGCTTTTCTGTACTATAGTTATTCTTATTTCATCAAATATACCCTCCCTTCTTTCGCTTCTATTTTCATAGATTTAGTATTCTTAAATAGCTTCAATAGCTCTTCAAAAGAAGCGTCCTTGCTTATAGTTCCGCTAAAGGTTTTGCTGTATAGTGATTCAGATCCCTGACGTACCTGGATCGGCACGTTGTACCAACGCTCTAATTGCCTGATGACATCTTGCAGAGGGGTATTGATAAATTTAAATTCATTGTTTTTCCATGCTAGTACAGACTCCATGTCTGCTTTTTGAATGTCTATACCATTGGATAGGGTAATACCCTGCATTCCTGGCAGTAGGATATGATTTTCTTTTGGCGTACTGACATTGACCTTTCCACTTATCAATGTTGTAGTTGTACCTTCTTTCGGGTAGGCCGATATATTGAAATGCGTTCCTAAGACGAGTATTTTTTGTAAGTCAGTCTCTACTATAAATGGTTTTTTAGGATTGTGACTTACTTCAAAGTATGCTTCACCAGTTAGTTGAATTTTACGATTTTCTGTGGAAAAGTGTTTCGGAAATGATAGTGTTGATTCCGAATTGATAAATACTTTGCTGCTATCCGATAAGGTAATATTATATTTTCCTCCTCTAGGTACATTCAGGTGCAGCCATTCTTCGCCCGTATTTTGGAGAGGTAGTATGTGGCCATTTCCATCTTCCATATAGTCCTCTCTTACGTAGAGCTGTCCATCGGCAGACAGTGGAGTCTGTATTCCACTACTACTTTTGAGATAAGCTATTGTATTTCCTGCTGTGATATTTTGAACATCTTGATAGGTCGATATAGGAGTGGGAGACGATTGCGTACCTATGTACTTTTCCCCCAGATAAACAAAGATCATTGCTGCAGCGGCGATAGCGGTGTATTTCCAGATTTTACGTAGTAATGTCTTTCTGCTATTTAAAGTGGAATATACCGCATCTTTTTGTTGGAGATTTTGGAATCTTTTAAAAGCCTCCAATCCCTCAATTCTATTAGCCGGAATATCTTTTTTCAAAAAGGTCTCTGTTACCAGTTGATCAAACTGGGTATTATTGGCGCTTTGCTGAATTTGTTCGATAAAGTCTATCAACTCTTCCGCATTCAGTTGACCTTGTAAGTAGCCGCTATATAGTTGTTCTAGTGTTTTTCTATGTTTCATTTTAAGATCTAGCTAATGCCCTCTTAAAATGATAGACGTAGAAAACAAAATTAGGAAGACATCAAAATTCTATTTTGTTTTAGAAATTATTTCTTCGAGCAATAACGCTGCAGTAATAAGTAGAGGGAGGTCTGCGTTATCTATCATATGTGACTTAATGAGTCTCAATGCGCGTACGATATAGGTTTTTGAAGATGTAATAGATATGTTTAGCTTTTTGGAAATCTCGTCATGAGATAATCCATCGAATCTACTCAATGTAAATACTTGTTTTAGTTTTTCTGGTAGTAAATCGATTGCTTCTTGTATATTCTGTTGCAGTTCACGATACTCTAACCGTTGTTGCGGTGTCAAAGAGTTATCTTTAAAATAGTGGATCAGGTGTTCGATATTATCCGTGACTAAGATGTTTTTTCGCAAAGCATCCAATGTCGTGTTTTTTGCAACAGTGTACAGATAGGCCTGTATATTGTTGATCACAGCAAATTCTTGGCGTTGCCTCCATACCTTAGCAAATACCTCCTGTGAAATATCTTCTGCGAGTTCGGGAGACTTAACTAATTTTTTTACAGTTCCGAAAACATGTGACCAATAGTGTTCAAAAAGAACTTGAAAGGCCTGATCAGAACCTTCGACAAGGTTTTTGATAAAGTTTTCGTCTTCTTGATTAATCCTCATTTATATTAGTTAGTTAACACAGGATACTCTGTTTGCTATCATACTTCGCATTGTATGTACAGAAAACAAGAGGCAAAGATATAATTTTATTTATTATTCACTTTTTAATCTACAAATGGTCTTGGTTTAGCATGGTTTATAACTTCGATACTTTTTTCGTTAGAAGCACTAGCCCCGCTCATAGAAAACAGTCTCACGAATTGTATAACTTAGCAGAAGATATCAAATGAGTACATTATACAAATAGATAAGTGAATAGGCCAGTGGTTTTACTAAAGTGTAAACATCATTCTTGACACTGCTATACAGTTGATTATAACGTATAATTGTAAAGTTTGGACGTGATTTCCTTAAAGCCTATTTCTTCATACAAGAATTGTGCTGGATTATCACGAGCTGTACCTAAGGAGACTCTACCACAGTTTTCGTTCTTCGCTAGTTCGAGAGCTTTGTTTATTAACATCGTAGCAATTCATTGCTTTCTTTCGGAATTCAACGCATAGAGATCATTTAATATGTAGGTTTTCTTTTTTGCTTTATTTTCCTCCAACTTTAAATCCGATTTCACCTTTTGAGTTTGGCTTGGTCAACGTGTTTTCTTCTTTCTCTTGCAGTCTGTCAATATATTCAAAAAGCAATTCGATATTCTGGTCGTGGCCTTTTTGTTTTTTGGCAATTTGTTCGAGAGCATATCTGATTTCGGCAATTTCCAATTTTACTTCTGTATTATCCGCAAGTAGCTGTCTCATGCGGGTGAATATCCGCATGATTTGAATATTTATTGCGACGGCTCTGTCACTGTTTAGTACACTTGACAACATAGCCACGCCCTGCTCCGAAAATGCGAAAGGAGTTGCAGGACCGTATTTAGCCCCATCAGGTAGGTTATCACAGATTTTGATAAGCTCACGCCATTCATCTTTGGTGAGTTGGAACATAGATTCCACAATTCAGAATATCGTTGCAGTTGCAACCGATTGTATGAAGTTTTTAGAGTTGTTTCGCTATCCACAAAAACAATTTACTAAGTATAGAATTTATAGAAAACTAGTTATATTAGTAGTAAATTTAAAGAAATACACATATAGGTGTGGCTTTACAAAACTACAGCGTGTTTTGTTTCGTAAAAAACAATGTTAGCTGCAACCCAATCTGATGAAATAGAACATTCATAACAATTCCAATTTTGTTACTTTATCTATGAGAAAACAATGAAAAAATATATTACTTTTTGCTTATTAATATTAGCTCTTTCGTCATTTTCTCAGCAGAAAAATGACATTATTAAACAATCTACATATTATTTTTCGTTTGATTCAACAGCAAATTTCAACGGAATTGGAGCCGATTTTCTAAAAAATAAAATTCGTGAATCGCAATTTTTCCTAATTGGAGAACAACACAATATACATTCAATCGAAACATTAATTAGCTCATTAATTCCTTTGTTTAAAGAATATGGTTATAATCACTATGTCACAGAAATAGGATCGATAGCAGCTAAAAAGCTTATTGAACTAAACGAAAATTCAACTCCCCTAAAATCGTACTATTCGAAATATTCATCTCAAATAAATCTGCCACCTTTTGGCTTTTTCAGCACCAAAGAAGAAGAAAAAACAATTCAACAGTTGAATAAATACGGAATTAATCTCTATGGAATTGATTTTGAAAACTATGCATCTTACCTGTCTTTAATTGATGAACTCTATCAAAATTCCGACAAGGGAAAGATCTCTAAAAACCTCTATAACAAAGTTTATTCTTTTGTAGAATCTCAATACAGGAAAGGAAAAAACAACTTCAATCCCGATTTAATGAATAAACTCTTAAATTCAAATGAATTGAAAGAATTTCTATTTCTTGCAAAAAATCAAATCAACAATCCCGTTATTTCGCAATTTGAGTTATCCTTAAAAATAAATCATCAATTAACATTAGGTTTTTGGCAGCGTAGAGTTGACAATATGAAAAGCAACTTTATTAAATATTACAATATTCAAAGTGCTAAGGAAGATTCCGTAAAAGCATTTGTTAAGCTTGGAGCTGTTCATACTGCTAAAGGCACGAGTTTTAGTGGAAATTTAGAGGTTGGAAATCTGATATATGAATTGGCTAATGTAAATCAATCAAAATCATATTCTATAATAATTTTCCCTAGATACATTTTAAATGAGGAAACAGGAGAAATGAAGGATTTAGTAGAAGAAGATGAAAAAGATCTTTTAAAATATGCCTTTACTGACCAATGGACTATTATCGATTTGGATAAACTAAAGGAATTAAGCATTCAGCATAGTATTCAGTTGAGTAAAAATATTGTTAGTTATATTCAAAAATACGATGCTATCGTTATACCTCCTGTAACAAAATATTCCGAAAAAATATATTAAAACGGGCAGCAGCTAACAAGGTATTGCCAAAAGCGGGACTGAAATCTAAAATTTAACATTTGTGCTATCAAAAAAAATACCTGAAGCGGGGAGCTTCAGGTATTTTAACTAACCAATTATTAACCTAAATTATGAATACTAATCCTATTGCAAAGTGCGTGCCAATCTTATGTCAGTATAGTAAAACAATATAAAGGTTACGATTTTTTTGTACAGATAATTGCTATGCAAGAGATTCGTTCCAATCTCTTTACAATTTCCTCTTCGCTCACTTCGGTCATTGTGGATAGGTCGATTCGATCTCTTTCCAGCTATTCAATCCAGCTTGTTTCCTAAACCCCTCGAATTCGAGAGGTTTAAAATCCGGGTTGTATATCATTTCCCAAAAAACTAAAAGCTCAATCGTATTCCGATTTCTAATCCAGTTTTGGATGATAGAATCTTCAACGGATTGTAATATTATTTGGAGGACCATAATGGAAAAGTGATTAGTTGCAAAAAATCACGATGTTGCGTGGAATATAGAATAATTCACTAATTAGTGCTTAAAATTTTAATGATGGATCAGGATTATATCTTCAAGATTCAAGACAACATGTCCATTCCCTATGATAAAGCGTTGACGTTATCAAGAAACGGAGGAATAGTACTGCTTAAAAAAAATCAAAACTGGCTTTCGGAAGGCGACCGGGCGGATAAATTAGCTTTTATTATCCAAGGAGCTATGCGTTCTTACTTGATAAATAGCAAAGGAGAGGAAATTAACCTCCTATTACAGGTGAATCAGGATTTTGTCGGAGATTATGAGAGCTACATTTCTGGGAAGAAAGCCAGCCTCTACATTAAAGCACTGATTGAAACAGAATTGTTTGTTATTACCAAGGAGGCTATCAACGAACTTGTAAGCCAGGATACATTCTGGATGGATTTTAAAGTTAGAATGTCTGATTATGCTTTTTTAGAGGCAAAACGACGGATAGAAGACTTATTGCTGTTCACGCCCGAAGAACGTTATCTGAATCTCTTGAGAAAATCCCAGGAAGTTCTGCAGAAAATTCCACAGAAATACATCTCCACCTTTCTAGGTATTACGCCGCAGTCACTTAGCCGTATCAGAAAGAGGATTATGAAGTAGTTTTATTAACTTAAGTGAATCTTTTTGCTCTTTATTGCTCCTAATTTTGCGCTGATATAAAAAATATAATAAGATGAGTGTAGCAATTATAGGAGCAGGTATTGGTGGATTAACCACAGCATTAGCATTAAAAAAACACAACATTCCGTTCACAGTTTTTGAAGCTGCCACGGAACTTAAACCCGTAGGTGCAGGTATTATTTTAGCCAACAATGCAATGCAGGTATTCCGACAATTAGGAATACATACTGAAATAGAGCGGATAGGAAACCCGCTTTACTTCACGACATTGTCCAAGCCCGATTTCTCACCACTTACCCGTGTTGATCTGAAACCTTTTGAGCAACAGTTCGGTGTTCAGAACCACACCATTCATCGGGCAGATTTACATAAGATATTGATCAAGGCTGTCGGTGAAAACAATATAGAACTGAATAAGCGATTAAAAAGCGTTTCTAAAGTCGAGGAGCGGTTTATAATGGAGTTTGAAGACGATAATAGACAAGCATGCGAATACTTGATCGGTGCAGATGGAATCAAGTCAAAAGTACGCAGCGTACTTTTTAATTATGAAGAGTATCGTGATTCTGGACAGTTGTGCTGGAGAGGCGTTACCGAATTTGATATTCCCAAAAGCTACAGACATGAATTGGTTGAGGCCTGGGGAAAGGGTAGGAGATTTGGCTTTGTCCCATTAAGAAACAATAGGGTTTATTGGTATTTACTTATTGACAAGACCATCGGAACCCTGTCTTCATCTCCTTTAGAGTTTGCCGGAGATTTTATCCCTATGGCAGAAGCTGTGATCCGGAAGACACCTCAGGAGAAAATAATCGCTACTGAACTCTATGATTTAAAACCTTTTTCACACTGGTCACAACCTAATGTCTGTCTAATAGGTGACGCTGCACACGCTACCACCCCCAACCTAGGACAGGGGGCGTGTCAGGCCGTTGAAGATGCATATGCGTTATATAAACTATTATTAGATAATGATTTGAAAACAAGCATTCAACTGTACCCTAAAGTTCGTTTAAAAAAGGCACATTCTATCGTTAATAAGAGTTGGCAGGTCGGCAAGCTGGCCCATTTGAGCAAGCAGCCGGGAATATTCCTCAGAGATACCATTATGAGAGCAACTCCTAATAGAACCAATCAGAAAATGATGCTCAATTATTTTAGGTTAGCGGATTAATAATGCTCAAAACAATGCTTCGGTAGTATTCTCTCTTAAAAGATATCTACCGAAGTATAAAGGTCTTTTAGGTATTGCACATCGCGCTCAGCTATCTACACCGGTCACTTTTTTTAAGTTAATTTCAAAGAGACTCACTGTTGCTTTATCATAATGCGCCGGAAGTCCTTCCGTATTTTTCAGTTTCAGAGGACCTAAATAGTCAAAGCCACATTTGCTATAGTACGCAATCAGTTTGGTGTTTTCTCCTACCGTATCCATTCGTATATATTGCTTTTTATTTTGCGACGCATAATCTTTCGCCCAATTCACAATCTGTAACACCAGGTTCTGACCTCTAAAATCAGGATTTGTCGCTATCCGATGAATATATATGGCGGCATCTCCATTTCGCTCTTCCCAGATTTGAGGATCGTCAAATGTCGTTGTGAAGATACAGGCTATCTTACCATCTATCTCTATTTTCCATTGTCGGTTTTCTTCGATTTCGTTTTCCACCAGATTCCGGTCAAACTCCGGCCAATGCACGGTGAATCTTGTTTTTTGAAAATCTGTTGCAATCTTATAAAGCCTGAAAATTGCTTCGATATCTTCCTTAGTACTTTTTTTTATCAGCATCATATCATCAATTGTTGTTCGCAAACGATGTGAATTCATCGATATCATGATATCCAAAACATCTAATCTCAGGATGTGATGAAAGCACGTTACGGATTCGGTTTATGCTTTCTAACCGCATTACATTGTCATCAGCTCTAGCTTCAGCTAATTTATTGATAGGGTGTTCGAGGTTAGTTAGTTCGTCACGCAAGTAATAGGCGTCAGCTACATAGAATAACCAGTGATCATTGCATTTAACTGCTATTCCACAGTGTCCCAAAGTGTGGCCAAACAGCGGTATTAAGAATATCTCTGTAGCAAGGGAAGTACATACCTTTCTCGCTTCAAAACCGAACCATTCATTAGTTGATTGAGGATATGTTTTGACTACAGGATTGTGAAGTAGAGGTGTTTTTAGGTAACGCGGGTTTCCTGAGAGATAATTTTCATATTCTTCGTAACCCACATGTACAGTGGCTTCGGGAAAGTCCGCCAGGCCCCCGATGTGGTCATTATCCAGATGGGAAATGATGCAGTCGCGAACGTTACTGGGATTCAGTCCTAGATTCTTGATTTGTTGAATAGCAGTAAGCTTCTTATCAAAGCGATATCCTACCAAATCAACCAACTCACGGCCTATTCGTTCCACCGGATGGCACGTGTCTAATAAGCCGATTCCGGTATCTATAAGTGCCATGTGGTCATTCTCTTTTAATAGCATACAATGTCCGCCTACATTATCTCCGTAGGGGGAGACGATTCTGACGCAATTTAAATGATGTATTTCTACCATAACAGTTCATTTTGCGATATATCGAGACTGCCTAAAATAGATTCGCTGAGAGGCGAAAATACCAGTTTTTTACACAGTTTCGTAGATCAATACTGTAAAAATAAAGATTTTAATCCATATTTTAGAACAAATGTTCTAAAGCAGCTGTTCTTTTCGCTTCGATATAAGGCTCATCGGAAAGCTATTGCTCAAGCCCCACAGGAGGTAGTAATACAGAATTTCATTCGGCAGGATGGATTACTGCGCATTCTTGACGACTATATAAATGGTAGTGACTAGGTGCTGTGTGGACACAAGCAGCACCTAGTTCTTCCACATTATATCATGATCTAATTTCGCGGCGCATAAAAAGATAATATGACAGGGCAAATATAAGCAGTGTAAACGCTATCAATCCGCTGAGCTGTGGCCATACCAACATCAGGCTATTTCTTACGGATATAGTATTTGGTATCGCAGCAATCATTTGTTCCATAGATACAGGTCCCAAACTTCTGACCGTTGGCATTAGTAACGTTGTCGAAGCATCGACGTATAGCTGGCTCGGAGATATACGTAGAATATTTAGAATTATTTCGTTATAGTAAGCTATCTTGTCGGCAGAAAGATAGTTGGGATTAGGAATGAAGGCTTTGATTGCAATATTAACCACAACCTGAAAGAATACAGTGAAGAATAGCCAGATACCAATCGCTGTCAGAGCCGAGGTGGCAGGTTGCTTAAAGCGTATTGACAATAAAATCGAAATACTTAGCCAGAACCCTATATATAGTAAGGTCATCCCGTTAAAGGCAATGATGCGAACAATTTCCTGCCACTCGATAGGGATACCACTGATGCACATAGCGTATCCGACGATTAGAAAAGTCAGTGTCAAGAATAGAACCGCGACAATTACTAGAGGCGCTAGAAATTTGGCTACAATAATATTATCTCTATATAGAGGCTGTGCCATCAGACGTATTAGCGATCCATTATTGTTTTCTGAGTTAATGGCATCAAATCCGAGACTAATACCGAGGATTGGCGCCAGAAAACTAAGGAATATATGGAATGGAGGTATCGTATCATCTGTCAATGTCAGTAACTTTAAGTAGAAAAAAGACTCACTGCTATTTTCAGAAGACGTGAATGCAGACTTAATATTACTCAGCGATGAATACATAGATGCTGTAAATGTCAATATGATCAACGTCAGCAATATCACGAACCGCCAGCTCCTGATATGTTCCGCAATTTCCTTACGCAACAGTACGCCCATTGGCGATTTGATTTCGTCAAGCTTATTTTCTTTTGAAAAACGTCTTTTTAGAGACTCTTTTAGATTTTTCATTACTTACATCTTGATTTTTTTCGTTCTTGAAATATTCGAGATAGATTTCATCCAATCCGTAGGTCTTCTGTTCGACCCCGACCAGTCCGTATCCTTTTCCAACCACATGCTTCACCATTTCCGCAGTCTGCTCTTGGACAGATATTACTTCTAGTTCATTCCCGGTCATTATTACTTCTTGTACACCAGGCAATGATTCGATATCATATTTTAATTGCGTGGTAGCTTCTGCGCTGTTCTGGAGACGCAGCAAGGTGACATAGCCGTTTTTGTTAAATAGTTGTTTCGAAAGACTAGGGATATCACCACTGGCCAACAATTTGCCTGCGACAAATATGCCTACACGGTCACAGATCTGTTGTACATGGTGCAGGTGGTGTGAAGAAAGAAGTACCGTCAGTTGCTGTTCTTCATTCAGTTTTTTTATAAGAGCCAGAAAGTCCTTAACACCACTAGGGTCTATTCCAAGTGTAGGTTCATCCAGAATAATCACTTCAGGCTCTTTGATCAGCACATCAGCAAGACCAAGGCGTTGCTTCATCCCTCTGGAGAATGTCGTTGTTTTTTGATTCGCATTGTTTTTTAACCCTACGATCTCTAATAATTCGATTGCTTTGATTTCGGCCTCACGCTCCGAGAAACCATTCAGCCGACCGACAAAAGAAAGGTTTTCCAGTGCGGTCATGTTATCATAAAAACCTAGGTTATCAGGCAGATATCCAACCTTTTTTTTAACGGCAATGGGATTGCGGGTTGCATCATGTCCGCATACTTGAGCTTGACCAGATGTAGGTTCGCTAAGTCCAAGCAGCATAAGGATAGTCGTCGTTTTACCAGCCCCATTGGGGCCTAAAAGACCGAATATTTCTCCTTTATTGATTTCAAGGGACAGGTTGTCGACAGCAATCTTATTTTTATAATGCTTGGATAACCCTCTTAGCTTTATAATAGGATTATTCATATGTATATAATTTCTCCTTTAACGGCCATATGGAATGTCCAAAGTATTTTTATCCGTATTTGTGTAGACATTGCTACATGGATATTTCATATGTAAATAATTATTCGTGTACTTAATTGTTTTCTCGATGGAACTCATGAATGCTTCGCATTTATTTCATGATCCGACCGTGGAGAGGCCGGTTTTCCTTGAAAATGTTTTAAGTCAACTTAACGCCTCCCATATTTGCGTACCAATAGATAGATAAAACCAACTGCCAATACAATCAGTAACATCCCTATCCATCCAGTCAATAAGGAAGTTTTGACCTCCATACGGTAAGCCAGAGAAGAGTCCAAATTATTATTTTTTGCCGACACATTGACCATGTAGTCCCCGGCTATTGTTTTATCGGGCACCTTTATGTTGACCTTAATATCCTTTGTTTTGCCGGGTTCCAGTTTATCTATCTTGTCCACATCAAAACTGGATTCCCATTTAGAAGGCAATTGTGTCGAGAGTTCAATATTCTCAAGAGCTATGGTACCCGTGTTTTTTACCGTGACGAATATTTCCTTCTTACTGCCCGTAGTTGTGCTACCGCTCAGAACCTGGTTCTGGGTATATATTTCCATCTTATATGTCCCCTTTATAACCGATTCCAAATTCACTACTGTGGTATCGCCTTGGCTTATAACTTTTACCGGGACAATGTGTTTTTTAGCATCCGCTGTGTACGAAGGTGTTATTTCTATGCTCACCTCTTTGCTGGCATGTGGCTCTAGATTAATTGAGGTAACCTGCATGCCCTCAGTTTTATAGGCCACAGACCATCCTGGAGGCAGGCCAGCTTGTAGCTCATAGACTTTTTCAAGTCCGCTTGGGTTGGTTATTGTACCGTTGTACCGGAATACTTCTGTAGAAGGGGCTTCCAGATTAATCAGCCGGACTTTAAAATTAGAGCTTGAGGAGCTGTTTGTTTCCTGAGCTTTTACAGGATGAAATACGGATGAGATACATGCGAGAATTAAAGCTTTTGATACAATTCCCGGCTTCAGATGTTTGGTAAAAAAGAATCCTTTAAACATGATGTAATAACTAACAATTTTATATTAATAGCTTTTAGAAAATGTCTTGAAAAAAATTATACCCTCTAGGTTTAGAATCCAAATTTAAGTTTTGTAAAGACTTGCGTCAAGTAGAATTTTAAAATTTTATTCTTTTCTGGGATTGATTAAAGCAGGTTTCATATTAGCTCAATATAGTATATATTTGTACTTGTTTTGGATTATTTAGTTCTTTTTTACACATGGATTATCTATTATTTAGACAACAGCAATTATCTTGCGACATTGATACGGCTTGGGATTTCTTTTCCAATCCGCATAATCTAGCAAATATCACTCCTGATAAAATGAAGTTTGAGGTTTTGTCCGGTGGTCTTGAAGAGTCTATCTATGTAGGGATGAAGATTGATTACAGGATTGTTCCTATATTCGGGGTGCCTATGAGGTGGAGAACGCGTATAACACATGTTGACACGAAAAAGAGCTTTATAGATTTTCAAGAAAAAGGGCCGTACAAAATATGGGAGCACACCCATCAATTTACCCCGAACGAGAATGGTGTGCTTATGCAAGATAGTGTACGCTATGTATTGCCTATGGGGATTTTAGGTCGATTAGCGCATATGTTATTTGTAAGAAAGAAGTTAAATGAAATATTTGATTACCGACACAAGGTTTTAGAAGCAAAGTTCAACGGCCGACAATAAGTATATCATTATGAAGTACAATTTAATGAAAGATGTCATCGGGCTTTTAGAGGAGTTCGAAGAGGGATCCTCAGAAAGCGGATACCCCCAAAATATACAAGGTTTCCAACGTTGGGTCTCGGACAAGTCCCTTAGCAATAACTTAGAAATAGAACCTTTCTGGGTTGGTAAAGAGAAAGGAAGAAGTGCCGATAGCGCCATAAGCACTATGTTGGTACATATGAACCGTTATGCAAAGAGCTATTCTAAATCAGCCATTTCAGGCTCTCCATTTTCTACGCAGGAAGAGTTTATTTACTTGATAAATTTACAGGCCTTTGGTGCGATGACTAAAATGGAGCTTATAAAACGGAATATACATGAAAAGCCAGTAGGTATGCAGACCATAAATCGTTTGATCCATCAGGGCTGGGTGAGCCAGATTGATTCCAGTATTGACAAGCGCAGTAAGGTGGTTATGATTACAGAAGAAGGCATTAAGATATTAAATGATCATATGGGGCGTATCAGACAAGCCACAAGTATTGTGACAGGTAATTTAACCACTAAGGAAAAAATGGATTTGATTAAGCTCCTAAGCAAGCTCAATGATTTTCATCATGCATTGTATATGCAAAACATTGATAATGATTTATTGTTAGACTTCGCCTACCAAACGTATAAAGAAGCACAATCTACACCAGCTTAGTTTAGGTAATATAACTTCTTATAAAAGTTCATAAATAAACTATTTAGGTTTATTTGTGAACTTTTTTTATCTTAATACGATTAATAAAGTATATTTGTATACTAATTTAATCATATTAATACTATGCTTCCTATATTTCCATTTCCTAAAGTAGCCATTATCGGATCAGGTTTTTCCGGGCTCTCCGCGGCCTGTTACCTTTCTTCGTTTGGATATCCAGTGGATGTATTTGAGAAAAACAATTCCCTGGGAGGGCGGGCCCGGCAGTTTAATACGACCTGTGGCTTCCGTTTTGATATGGGGCCGAGTTGGTATTGGATGCCCGATGTTATGGAATCTTTTTTCGCTGATTTTGGATTTTCCACATCCGACTTTTATGATTTAGAGGCGTTAAATCCTCAGTTTGAAGTCGTCTTTGATGGAGATAGCATCGAGGTTCCAGCAGATATGCAGCAGCTTCGGGATCTTTTTGAATCGATTGAAATTGGGGCAGGTAAGCAGTTTGATCGATTTATGGCGGATGCACAAGAGAAATATGAGATCGCTATGTCCGATTTCATTTACACACCTTCACTCTCTTGGATAGAGTTTCTTACACCGCGGATGCTGGCAGCGTCTACCCGTTTAAATCTATTGACTTCGTTTCGTACCTATGTCCGTAAATATTTCAAAGATCCGCGCCTGCTCGCATTGATGGAGTTCCCTGTTATATTTTTGGGAGCTTCTCCCAAGGATATACCGGCTATGTACAGTTTGATGAGTTATGGCGGATACGGTTTAGGCACTTGGTATCCACAGGGAGGTTTTAAGTCTGTTGTGGATGCAATGGCTTATATAGCGGAACAAAAAGGTGTCAAATTTCATCTGGACACTGCAGTAGAAGGTATACAGGTTGACGGCGATCGCGCTATATCTTTAAACACATCACAGGGGAGTATTGAAACTTTCGAATACTTAGTTGGTAGTTCCGACTATAAACATACCGAAAGTCTACTTCCACAAGATTACCGTAATTATAATGAGGACTACTGGTCGAAAAAGATACTTGCTCCTTCATGTCTGATATATTATCTAGGTTTCGATATCAAGATCCAGAATCTGAAACATCATACTTTGTTCTTTGAGTATGATATGGACGCGCATCTCACTACCGTATATGATACGAAGGAATGGCCTGAAAATCCCCTGTTTTATGTCTGTTGTCCATCAAAGACAGATTCAGAAGTTGCTCCTGTAGGCTGTGAAAACGTGTTTTTACTGTTGCCTTTGGCAGTTGGTCTTGACGACCCTGAAGATATTCGTGAACACTATTTGGAGATGATGCTGTCTAGGTTAGAAAAGCATACGGGAACTAACCTTTTAAAACAACATCTGATATACAAGCGGAGTTATTGCGTCAGCGATTTCGCAAAAGATTATAACGCCTTCCATGGAAACGCCTATGGACTGGCCAATACATTGAGACAAACGGCTGTCTTTAAGCCTAGTATTCGCAATAAGAAAGTGAAGAATATTTTTTATACAGGTCAGTTGACCGTACCTGGACCTGGAGTACCACCGTCCGTTATTTCGGGAAAAATTGTAGCCTGCGAAATTAACAAGCAAAAACTATAGATTATGAAGAAAATTTTTGACGATTTATCTTCTCAGGTGAGCAAGATAACTACTGAAAAATACAGTACAAGCTTTTCATTGGGCATATTAGCTTTGGATGCTTCGATACGCCCAGCGATTTATGCGATATACGGCTATGTACGTTTAGCAGATGAAATTGTAGATAGTTTTCATGGGTATGACAAAAAAACACTCTTACAACGACTGAAAATAGATACAGACTGCGCCCTCAAGGAAAAGATCTCACTCAATCCCATTTTAAATGCATTTCAGGCCTCTGTACATCAGTATGGTATCGATAGGGCTCTTATAGATCGATTTTTGGCCAGTATGGCCATGGATCTGGAGCCCCTGTCATACAATGATCAGCGTTATAAAGATTATATTGTGGGGTCTGCCGAGGTGGTAGGATTGATGTGTCTCCAGGTTTTTGTAAAGGGAGATCAGCAACATTATGAAGCGCTGATGCCGTACGCTATGCGCCTTGGCTCTGCATTTCAAAAAATAAACTTCTTACGTGATATGCGCGAAGATTATTTCACTTTGGGACGTGTGTATTTCCCAAATTTAGAAATGGGTAAATTTGATGATCGTGTCAAAGCAAGCATTGAGTGCGATATTAAAAATGATTTTGTGATGGCTCTAGTTGGTATCAAGCAGCTTCCCTCTTGTGCCCGATTCGGTGTTTACTTGGCCTACAGGTATTATTGGTCCTTATTCAATAAGATTCACAAAATGTCCGCTTCTGATATAATGGCCAAGCGCGTACGTATTCCCAATAGCTATAAGTTCTCTATCATGATGGAGAGCTATTTTAAATATAAAGCAGCGGTCTTATGATGTATATAGCAATTGTCATTGGTGTCTTTATACTTATGGAAGGATTTACATGGTGCGTACACAAGTATGTCATGCATGGCTTTTTATGGTGCTGGCACAAAGATCATCATAATCCTGAGCACGATAAAAAGTTGGAGCGAAATGATTACTTTTTTGTCGTTTTCGCTATACCCGCCATTTGGTTACTTTATATAGGAAGCAGAACTGAGCTTGAGCTCTTATTTTTTATTGGTTTAGGTATTGCTATTTACGGTATGGCCTATTTTTTCGTACATGATATTTTTATCCACCAGCGTTTAAAAATTTTTAAACACACCGATAGTCCCTACCTAAAGGCTATACGCAGGGCGCATAAGCAGCATCATAAACACCGTACCAAGGAGCAGGGGGAGTGTTTTGGTTTTCTGTGGGTTCCCCTTTATTATTTTAAAATGTACTTTAAAAAATAGGTATATGGAAAGATTCACCTACCTGGCAGTAGAGTTTTTTGCTATTATTATCTGCTTTCTATTTTCATTTCATCCCAAAATTAAATTTAACCGTTATTTTTTGACGTATTTGAAGGCCAGCATAATTGTCGCCTTGCCCTTTTTACTTTGGGATGCCTGGTTTACAGATATGGGAGTATGGTGGTTCAATGACAGGTATATAGTAGGCTATAGAATATTAGATTTGCCTATAGAGGAGATACTGTTTTTTATCACTATCCCTTTCAGCTGTGTGTTTACCTATTTTTGTCTTACCCAATTTTTTAACCTGCGCTGGCCCCATCGAATTACTTCTGTTTTTGTAGTTTCTGCGATAGTGATATTGGCTATATTAACTATGTTGTCAATAGATAAAATTTATCCCTTCGTTACTTTTATAGTTACTACAGGTACTATTATTTATTTGTTTTACATTGCTCATTTTCAGTGTTTTTCGGAGGCGACAGCCGTGTACGGAATACTGTTGATCGGTTTCTTTTTGGTGAATGGTGTTCTTACTGGGACAGGGTTAGAAGAACCCATAGTAAACTATAATTCGGCTTACTTCTGGAACTACCGTATTGGTACAGTACCTGTAGAGGATGCCATTTACGGATATACTATGATACTTTGGAATGTATATCTATTCCACAAGTTCAAGGGAAAAGGTAAGGAAATAAATTAAAGAATGTTATGGAAAGAAATACCGTATTGCTTGTCAACGAACATGATGAAGAACTTATGGAAATGGACAAGCTTGACGCACATCGCCAAGGCTTGTTACATCGAGCGTTTTCTATTTTTATTTTCAATAATAGGGGGCAGTTGTTGTTGCAGCAGCGCGCACCGCACAAATACCATGGAGGCAGTTTATGGACCAATACCTGTTGTTCGCATCCACAGTTGGGCGAGTGCGTCGTTGATAGTGCCCGACAGCGATTGGAGTTTGAAATGGGGCTTTCAGCAGATTTAGAACAGATCTATTCTTTTATTTATCATTCTCCTGTTGAAAATGGTTTAGTGGAGCATGAACTTGACCATGTACTCGTAGGTTTTAGTGATATCCGTCCACATCCCAATCCAGACGAAGTAAATGATTTCAAATGGATGGATCCCGATGAAATCGAGATTTGGATGCTAAACCGACCTCAGGATTTTACAGTTTGGTTCAAAGAAGCTTTTCCTGTACTGATGAAAACTTTGAGCGTGAAGTTGCTCCAATAATCTCTCCATTCACATTAGAGGTAATTAAGTCCCGAAATTAATTCGGGACATTAATTTCTCCGTGAAGACCTTGGTCACTTTTATTGCCTGTAATTGCGCTGTAAAATGTCAAGGCATAGGATAATAGTTTATGATATTTAGTATCCCAATAATGTGCTTTTTGGGGTTTTACTCGTATCAATATAATGTTGGGATCCTCACGTCCTTTTTCAAACCAGCCTTCTACCATTTTATTCCAGTACTTATCAATTCTTTTTTCGTCTTTTACGAGATCTGCATCTCCCACAACCGCAAGAAATTTGAAGTCTTTAGGTGATGAAAAGTATAACTGTATTGCATTATCCGTTTTTATATTTTCGCATTTGGTACTGGCGAGAGAAGCTAGAAACCAAATTGAACCTTCCTCATCCACTTCCTGTACGCTCATTGGTGTAGAGTCAGGCTGCTCTGATTTGACATTAGTACAAAAGAAGCAAAAGTCGATTTCTTCCGCTAGCTCTTTCAATTTTGTTATTGCCTCTTTTCTGTCGTTGATATTTTGCTCGCTCATCGTGTAATTATTTTTGTTAATAATAGTGATTTCAGGAAAAATTCTGGGAGTAAACTCCCAGAATCGGTCTTATCTCTCGACAAGTAAACTGTTTATACACTCAATGAACAAGGCAAATCAAAATTAGTTCAGCACTTTTTTTAATTTCCGTTTCAGTATGTAAAATAAAGCTATTCAGTCCAGCTTTTTTCCTAACCCCCTCGAATTCGAAGGGTTTAAAATCCGGGTTGTATATCA
>JBEBQJ010000062.1:0-24178 GCA_040395455.1 Sphingobacterium yanglingense
CATAACATAAATACTACCATACAAAAATTCGAACCTCATATCCCTATATATGAAGTTTTCATTTTTTAAATTTTCTTTAACTCGATTGAATAGTACTAAAAAATCATTACTAACATCAAGCTCGTGACTATTTGCAGGTCGACTAATTCTCCAGGTTTTATTATCATCCGAATCGCCAACAATTTCCGAAGCATACACCCCTCCCACGACAGTCCAACTACTATTTTTCAGGTATTCAACTTGCGCTGACTCTTTATTATATCTAATACCGCCTAATTCATCTCCACCTAAATACACAGGTGCAGAAAACAATAGCTCTCCATTTTCCGGTTTGGTACGTGGACTCTGTATCGTAGGCGCTCCCTTGGCATTAGCTGGATAGGTCATAATCTGAACCGTTCCCTCTTCGGCATTCATCCTGAAACGATATAATCGACTCCCATCGGCAGTTCTATTAAGATGGATAATGCCATCATTCACATAAGCTGGAAGCTTTAGAATTTCCTTATAATCTTCAATTTGCTTTTCAAACTGCTTTTCAAATGGTAGTTGTGCCTTAACAAGCCTTAATGTTGTCTTATTCTTAATTCCGGTCAAAATAATTTCATCATTTGTTTGGCTCTTCAATTTAAATTCAACATCTCCTCCCAACCCTTTTCCTGGGTCTCCCCCCATAACCTCTGGTCTTGGGTCTACCAATTGATGGAGGTAACTATAACTCGTAAAGTTTAGCGAGGTTCCTTCCTCATACGCCCCAATACTGTAGTCACTATTTCCAGCAGCGAGAATCTGATCTATGTTGCAATCGCAGTGCATAGCAACTTTTCCATTGGCCTCGAATTTAAAATTAAAAACAAACACCTGCCCTGAAGTTGTTCTAATCTGAGCGTCCCATCCCTTTTCGCCTCCCTCAAGCAATGTCTTTTTTAATCCATCAATTTCTGCTTGATTCACTTCCGTAACTTCTGGCTCGTAAGTTTCCAAATCTTTTTTATCGCCATTACAGGCAGTCAATATAAACAAGCTTAATAAGCCTGTGAAGATATGTAATCTCATTTTGATGTTTCTTTAACGATGGAAGAAAAACTTTTTTCTTGCAATTCATGCAAGTCTATACTGAAATTTTCACGATAATAGGCCTCTATTATCTGTAGCTTAGCTTCTAAAAGCCTCCGCCCCTCTGCACCGCCTCGATCAAGCATCGCTTGAAAATCGGCTCTACTCATGGTCAGATAATAAGAGGTTAGCTCTGCAAAATCCTCCATCGGTGCCCCCATCGAGTATGGAGAGATAAAGCCCCGTTTCAAAGCATCATCTACCGTATATACGTTAAAACTTCCCGTGTAAGAGGACTTTGTAATCTGTTGAAATTCGTCTGTAAATGGAACTTTCTGATTAAGAATATGTACAAACTCGTGGTGTATAGTCTTCATAAACCACGATAACTCAGAACGTACGGTAAAGTCTATATTATTAATATCGAAAAGGCCAATCTTAATTCCGCCCTCTGCCTGTCCTGCAATCTCAACATTGGACTGAGGATTGATAAGTGGAGAGCCATACAAAACAAATTGACGCGGAGCGAATTTTTTTATAATAGTAGAGTCTTTGACACTGATGTAAGGCTTCATAAATGTATTTTCTACGATGTTCATCGTAGGAATCACCAAATGTGTCTTCGGTGGCATATTGGATGAATTATAAGGTGTCTGTGACCCATCCCATCTATAGGTAACCTCAATATTAAATGGCTTTTGAAAACGTTGGAATAACTCTTCATCAAGCGCCGTTTTTGTCTCTTTGTCCTTACCACTAATTCCTAGGTAAAAATCGCTTGATTCTTCCAAAGGATTTTTCTCGGAACAAGCGGTTACGAGAAGCCCCAATAATACGAGGGTGCTTATGATAAATCTATATGTATTCATATTAAATCAATTTTGTTCAAAATCAGCTTGTAAACTATCTTTGAATATGTTTGTATCAATTTTACTACCTCGGATTCAATGCTATTCCTTCGTCCACAACTTCTGCTGGCATCTGAGCAACCGTACGATTGTCATTATAGGGAATCTCAAATTGTTTACCATCATTGGTCTTACGCTTAATCGTACGCTTATACCGTAGTAAATCAAAATAGCGTAATCCTTCATGAATAAATTCTACACGACGATAGTTAAGGATTGTTTCTATTAATCCCAACTTATAATCTTCGTCGTCAAAATCAGCTTTATCGTCAAAGTAATAACTCTTTATCTTTTGACGTGTGATTTGCTTTGAAGCGCTAAAAGTATAGACCCGAGTAGCTACATACCGATTCAACTCCGCTAGTACTTCATCTAAACGCCCTAGGTATACCATAGCCTCTAATCGATTGAAAAACACTTCTTCGGATGATAGCAAGGAATATCCAGTATAGGTATAGCCAATAGTAGCACTAGCACCAGAAGGAATAAATTGAGTCGAAAATTTCTCAAAGAAATACGACTGTAAATTACGTTGGTATATATTGTAATACATTACATCCAATGTACCAGCAGGAGTATTATTAACGATATAATCCGTAATAGACTGGTTGGCAGAATACCTATTGGAATGGTATTGATACCCATAGTTGGAGACAGCTGACACCAATAATAAATTAGACTTTTCCTTTGTACTGGCATAATATTGACCAAACTCACTCCAGGACATTTTATCATAGACATTCACATAATCACGTAAATTCATGACCATGTCTCCTGGTAAAGCTAACTCTGCATGACGCAGTGCTTCAGTATACCGTTTTTGATAGAGATAAAACCGACTTGCGAAAGCGTGTGCGGCAGCCCGCGTAAAGTGGTAACGTGATACTTTGTAATTATCCCTGATAAGTTTTAACCCCTCAAGTAAGTCTTTTTCTATTTTTTGATACGTCACTGCTACCGTTTCACGACTGTACTTTTGAGTAAGGTCAGTTTGAGGTCCTGTTATATAAGGAATACCCGGCTCATTGGTAGCCGTCTCGGCATGATAAAATTTGGAAAAAATATTGACCAACATAAAGTGGGCATATGCACGTGCGACTAGAGCTTCTCCCTTCTGCTCACTATAGTCCTCTGGGTTGCTTAGCGAAGCAATTTTTACCAGTGCTTCATTTGCCGCAGCAATCGCACTATAGGTATTCGTCCAGTAATAGATCGGTGAATCTTGGTACTCATATTCTGGATCTTCAAAAAGGAAGCTTTTACGCAATACCTCTACATAATCGGACATTCCAAAATTGTCAACAATATTGTCTGTCTTAGCTTCGAGGAATCCAGCGTATCCAGCAAGAGGGTAAGCCGAAACCAACAATTCAGAAATTTGTTCTGGTGTTTCTAATTCTGAGCGCTGATCTGGATTATGGTCCAGAAACTTCTCACAGGACGCAAACAATAGAACAACGCTAGTTAATATATATATAAGCTTTGTATTCATGGTTTTTTAAATTATTCCGTTTACTTGTCTTTAGTTCTTTAATTCGCAACTAGACAGCGTTACAAGGATACTTTTACCGATAAATTAATTTGTTTTGGCAATGGATTCGCAACACCACCAGAATTGAAGAATTCGGGATCCTGTCCCTTAAGCTTTTTATCCGAGTACAGTAAGAATAGATTATTTGCATTCAGTCCAAAGCTGACTGCTGTCAATCTTAATTTCTTAACGAACTCATTCTTCATCATATAGTTAACATTCACTGTTTTCAATCGAACAAACGATCCATCCACAATCCGCTGTGTCGAATAGTTGTAAGCATTGTAGGGATAATCACCTGAGATATCCTGATTTTGGTAATAACCACTTATAGATGGAATATTGGTAAAGGCCTCATCGCCAGGAATTGCCCAAGCGTTAATCTGATCGTAATTGCTAGCATCTAGGTCTGAGTAATATTGATTGAAGACCGGATCTAGGCGTACTTTGTTGCCCGCCTGATAAGAAAAGAAAATAGATGCGGTAAAATTGCCATAGCGGAAAGAATTGTTCAATCCACCAGTAATCGTCGGATCTACAGACCCCTCGTATTTTAGATGTGAAGAGTTTTCACTTTGGAAGCTGACAGTATTGGCTTTATTACCGTATTCATCGATAAATACTGGCAGGCCACGCTCATCGAGGTATTGATAATCGATAGAATAAATACCACGTACAGGCCCATTTAACACAGGAGCTCCTTCTGAACTAACCATTGCAAAAACAATTGGCGTATACGATAAGTTGGTAATCTTATTCTTATTCCAACCAAATGTGCTATGCACCTTATAACCAAACTTCTCTTTGTCAACAACTTTGGCTGATATTGTAAAATCTACCCCACGTGAATCCATGTCAGCGTAATTGTCAATGCGCGACCTAAAACCAGATATTCCCGAACTAGGGCGGTAACTGATTAAATCAAAGCCCTTGCGATTGAAATAATCGACATTGAAAGTCAATTTATCTCTCCAAAGGCCTAAATCCAAGCCTATATTCAACTCGTGTTGCTTTTCCCAAGTTAAGTTTCTATTTCCTAGACTACCTATATAGATACTATTCTCGACGTTGCCTAGAATAGGACGGACGCTTTGCCCAGCATAGAATATAGTTGAAAAATTATTCGCGCTACCCATCGATGCCGTAAGTCCATATCCACCACGTAGTTTCAGTTGGCTAACGGCCGGAATATTATCCATAAAGTCTTCTTCCGAAATATTCCATGCTGCACTCGTTGTATAAGTTGGCAGCCATTTCATAGCTTGGTCATCCTTTCCAAATTTATTAGTTCCATCAAAACGCCCTGATAGATTGACTACATATTTAGCCTTGTAGGAGTAGGCCGCATTCGCAAAGAAAGAAAGGAAACGATCCCATGTTTTTTGCATCCCGAAATAATCCTCTCCACTCTCGACCAGTTGCTTTATATATCGAGGATCGGTAAAGGCAGTCCCTCCTTTTTGATATTGATACCCAGCTCCTGTATTATACCGTTCATCTCTATTGGCTACCCGAATCTCCTGTCCTCCAAAAGCATTGATATAATGAGTTTCGTTGAAATTAGTTTTGTAGTTTATGGTTTGACGACCATAGAAGTTAACAAGATTATTTTCACGCACGTTATAAAAACCACCTGCAGGTAAAACCACCTGTTTATTCTCGTTTGGAAAATCAGGATCTCCATACAGAAACTTATTGTTCTCCAACATAGCCATATTATAGTTCGAACGATAGGCATTAGCCGCATTAGAGTTTTCACGTATAATAGTCTCAGTATTTGTTTTCACATACCTAACATTCCCTAAAAGCGAGTATTCTAGATTATCCAAAAATTTATAACCTGCTTCCCCTTGCAACTTAAAATCCAACACGCTAATATCAATGTAATTGTTCTTTATCTCGTGAAGGATATTAAAAGGTGTATAATCTCTGGTAAAATATTCCAACTCTCCGTTCTCATCATAAGGAGTCAAGGTACGGCTACTGTTCAGGGCATAGGAATAGGGATTAATATCAAAATCACGTGTATACTCTCCACGATAATCATCCATAAACCTATTCTGTGTACCTGGAGCCCGCTGTTTACGCACACTACCATTGACAATAAAACCTAGGTTAAACTTGTCCGTAAATTGGTAATTAGAACGAGAGTTTGCCGTGAAACGCGTTACTTTATCTGCTATGGTCCAACCACTATCATTAAAAATACTAGTCGAAAAATACTGCTGAGATTTTTCGCCTCCCGAAGATATTGCGAGTGAATGATCCTGAACAAAAGAGTTGTTAAAAAGATGATCAAACCAATTTGTATTTGCATTGGCATACCGAGACAAAAACTGTTCGCGTGCAGTAGGATTATTGGCCAATAGGAACTGATTTGTTTTATCATCATAGGTATCCATATACTCGTACATCTTTCTAAAAACTCCTCCATTGGGAGAGTTTAGTGAGTTTGTCATATTCAACAAACCCTTTCGGTATAAATCAGCGTAAAAACTCATCTGATCCCGAGAGTTCATAATATCGAAGTTATTATAACTCGGTTTTGTATAGGTACTGAAGTTGCCAGAATAGGTCACACGGGGACTTCCCGAACGTCCTTTCTTTGTAGTGATTACAACCACACCATTCATTGCTCTCGCCCCATACATAGCAGTAGCCGATGCATCTTTCAAAATTTCCAATGATTCGATGTCTTCAGAGTTTAAGCCAGCGACAGATGACCCCAACAATGTCAACGCATCACCACTACTCAATTGGTCGTTGGACACATTTACAACCTCCTCTAAAACAACCCCATCAATTACCCATAATGGCTTATTATCACCCGATATTGAAGTGGCCCCACGAATCCGAAGTTTTGGAGCACTCCCAAAAGAACCGGACACATTCTGAATCGATACACCTGCAATGCGCCCTTCCATCATACGGCTGATATCAGCGACCCCATCCATCTTAATATCATCCATTTTCACACTACTAGCAGCTCCAGTAAAGAGTTTCTTATCAATAGTCTGATATCCAGTAGCTACCACCTCTACTTCATCTATCGACTCCACAGCTTCCTTTAGCGTAATACGGACATTGGTTAAACTTTGTACAGCATGCTGTTGCTTCTGATATCCAATCATCACCACCTCTATCCTATCTCCTATACTGGCTGCAATACGAAATCTTCCGTTTTGATCCGTAGATATACTCAGGTTTTTGCCGACGACGGTGACCGTCGCTCCAGCTAAAGCCGAACCTTTGGAATCAACCACTACTCCCGAAAGTCCTTCTTGTCCTGTACTAGCGACAACCCCAGGTAAGTCTGATACCGAACGCCTTAGAATGATATGCTTCGAAACCAGCTTATAGTTCAACCCTGTGCTATTTGCTAGCTTACGGACAGCATCATTCAAATCCAATGCTTCCGCTTTAAAATCAACCTCTTTAAAGGAGTTTATTTCTTCATCTTTATAGACAAAATGATAACCAGTCTGCTTTTCAAATTCATTAAGAATAGATTTTAACGATTTGTTTGATGCGTTTATTGTGACCCTTTGGCCAAATGAATTGGCATATACAGAGGTTGTAAAAATGAGAATCCAAAAGAATATTAACTTCATTATTCTTACAAAACCTTGATGCCCTCTCTTAAAAAAGAAAAAAAGAGGACTATTAACAAAAAATATCATAAATTTGTTAGTGAGTTTTAGTTTACAAAATGCTTTAATTCAATCTTGTGAGGGTCTTCCACACCCTCACTTCTTAATTTACTGTTACGGTGATCTTTTTCTCATTTAGCTTAAATTTTAGATTAGTTAGGTAATTTAATATATCAAGAACATCGGTCAGCATAGCTTGTCGACTTATCTTGCCCGTATATAATACGTTTTGGTTTACTTGAGGAGCTATTTCTATATCCACACCATACCACCGCTTCAATTGTGTGGTAATATGTTTCAAATTATCTTTTTCAAAGTAGAATAAATCATCAACCCAACTCAACTCTCGTTCAATGGATTTATTGCTTTTGAACAATTCTTCGCCCTTGGTAATAATAACATCATTGGGCATCATTATTTTCTGGTTTTCCAAGTTCTCTACCTGAACCTTACCTTCTAATAGGGCAATCCGCTTATTATGCTCATACGCATTAACATTAAACTTTGTTCCCAATACCTTGATTTTCAAATCATCCGACTGTACCAAAAAAGGCCTGCTTTTTTCAGATTTCACCTCAAAATAGACTTCCCCAGTAATTTTGACCATACGACTATCTGACGCAAATTTGCTCGGAAACTCCAAAGAGCTTGATGCATTCAGCATCGCTTTGGTACCATCGGGCAGAAAAATGGTATACACAGCTGCTTCGGGGGTAATCAATGTATTTATACCTGAAGGTTTATCATTTTCTGCTTCGTCGTATTGCAGACTTCCCTCTGCTAATGCAGTAAAACCATCAATATGCGTAGTCACGTGCAAATCATGCTCTTCGCCATCCGAGGTAATCAGCCTTGCCTCAGCTTTCGCAGGAAATAAATCTAATGATGTTGATACTTGTTTTTCAACCAAATTTGTCGTTGGAAGGGAATACCAAAAATAGTAGCCAGTAGATAACAGCAAGAGCCCAATGGATACTGCCGCTACATACCGATAGTATCGAGCAAACCCAGTTTTTTTCTTCACTCTTTTCAATACAAACTCCCAAGCCTCGTTAGGATTTGCTTCTTCAAAAGTAGCGAAAGCCTCTAAAAGCTCCTTATTTTTACAAACGTTTGAAAACGTGCGTTCATTCTCTGGCTTTTCCTTCAACCAGAACAGCAGTTCGTCCAACTCTTCATCGGTTAACGAAGATAATTTGTATTTTAAGATCAGGTTAGTTATTCTGTTTCTCTCCATCTTATAATAAAGAAACGGAGATTACATAAAAGGGGTAAAGAAAAATAAAAAAAATAAAGTGGTCATTCTTTGGAGCAGCAATTTCACTCCCCTTTTCTTATGGGATTTCACCGTTTCAACGGTTATCCCAAGTTTATCAGCTATTTCACTATTTGACAACTCTTCTATGTACCCATAACGAACCACCTTTTGACAAACATTGGGTAAAGTATCTATAGCCTGATAGAGTTGATAATATGTTTCTACTTTAATAATATCTTGTTCAAGATCTGTATCATCCAGTTCTTCACGTGGCGTTAATAAGAGGTACGTATCATGAACTTTAGATCTTCGTACTCGATTCAAAATGGTATAACGAATAGAAGTATATAAAAAATTACGAATAGCAATAGGAGTAATTTCTGCAGAAACTGTGGTTTTATTATTAATAAGTTGCACAAAAGCGTCTTGAACAATGTCTTCAGCGACCTCGATATCGAAAACTTTCGACTTGGCATAAAACACCAATCGGGAATAGTACTCTTTAAAAATAATTTCAAAATTTTCCATCATACCGACATCGACGAGTCACTATAAATTGTAATAGAATAATAAGACTAACTATCTTAGGGTCTATAACTAACTATTGGCTACTTCCAAACTCTATGCGCTCTCGCTTTCTAAAATCATATCGAGATACATACATTTGGTCGGTTAAGGTATAAAAAAGTATTGATAGTATAAAATAACAGTAATTTAATATCCTGAATTTGTGGTATGGATAAAAAAATACGGCAGAGGTTTAAAAACTCTGCCGTATCAAAATGATAAATTTTTAAAGAAATAGAAAAGCAACTTTATACCTTTCCTACCTCGAAATGTTGCTCTAAGATATTAAAAGCAACTTCAGCCATTTTATTGCCCTGTCTATCTAACAGGGGATTTACTTCTACCACTTCTAAGCATTGGACTTTACCAGAATCGGTCAAACCTCTCAATAACATCGAAATCTCTTCTGGGAAAAAACCTCGGGGCACTGGTGTACCTGTACCATCCGAGATCAACTCACTATCCATACTATCCACATCAAAGGACAGATATATAATATCACAGTTCCGCAGCTGTTCAAGTGTTTCACTCACACACGCCTCAACACCTCGTTCTCTCACTTCTGCAACCATATAATTTCGTATTCCCAACTCGGCTATCAGCGCATCTTCTGGATGTTCGGTATCTCGTACGCCAAAATACACTAAATGAGCTGGACTCACTTTTGGACCTTTGATCTTCAAATCCTTTAACCGGTTCCAATAAGTTTCTGTCTCCTCGTCAAGATCATTAATCTTGCATTTCAAATTATCTTCGCCCAGCATTGCGCCAAGAGGCATACCGTGCATATTTCCTGACGGCGTCGTATAAGGCGAATGGATATCAGCATGCGCATCTATCCAAATAACACCAAGAATTTTGTCTGGAAATGCAGCTTCTATGCCACTGATTGTACCCATTGCAGACGAATGGTCACCAGAGAAAACTAATGGAAATTTGCCCTTTGAAAGGCAATTTTCGACCACAGATGCCACTTCCTCACATTGTTGATACACATAAGGGATATACTTGGCAAATGGATGCTGGTCATTTTTATAAACAGATTCATTACGTGTGCGTACATCTACAAAGGGATACCTATGAAAAAAATCACTCCCTTTATTGATTGCTGCTATTTCCATCGCATCGATCCCTAAATCCGCACCCCTAGTGCCAGCCCCAATATCTGACCTGTTCTTAATTATTTCTATCGATGTCTGCATAATTTTAGTTTTTGTACAACTACTGTTCTAAAGTAGTTAAAACAAGAGTTTATTTTAACAAATATCTAAAACTACAGGCATAAACTCAACTCTATTTACGATTTCGATAAAAAAAAGCGCTAATAGCCGTTAGACAAGAATTTTTATCTTCAACTCAGACCCCTTCCATATTTTTACGACAAATTATTCGGTCTACTCTCCCCCCAATAGCCTACACTTCTATATGTTCTCCCGCATCTTTCCAATCTTTCATACCGCCCGAATAGTTTTTTACGTTCTCGAAACCATGCTTCCTAAGGATAGAATAAGCGATAGCCGAACGGTCCCCAGCTTGACAATGAATCACCACTTGTTTATCCCGGCTCACTTTATCCAAGTTATGTTGCAAAGTACCAACAAAAATATGTTCTGCTCCTTTGATATGCCCAGCGGTGTACTCCCCCTCTCCCCTCACATCAATCAACTGCACATCATCCCTATCCAAATAGGTTTTAAAAGCAGCCCTATCAATAACATCGGCTATATTCAGTTCCAACCCCAACTCCTTTACTTCGGTAATATAACCATACATATTATCCATACCGATACGCATCAACTTGCGTGTCAGATCTTCGATTTCTGATTCATCGGCAATAAGAATAAACTGCTCTTGATAATTCAATTGCCAGCCCATCCAAGTCGAAAAAGACTTATTATTCTGTATATTGATACTATCTTTTAGAAAACCTGAAGCAAAAGCAGTCTTTTCACGCGTATCGATAACCTGTACGCCGTTATTATAAGCGGAGATAAATTGTTCTGTCGTCAAATGCGGGTGCTTTGGAACCGCTACAAGTAAAGGCCTTTCTACTTTATTCAACTGTTTCATCATCGCAAAATACGCAGGGGGTTCCGGCTGCCCATCTAAAAGATAATCTACGAATGCGTTTTCTTCATTGGAAAACTGAAAGGCCCAGTTACGAATCTTTTCGTACCCCACTGTTGTGCTCGGAACAGCGCCAAGAGCCTTACCACAGGCTGATCCTGCTCCGTGCCCCGGCCATACTTGTATATAATCCGGCAGTTGGGCAAAACGCTGTACGGATTGGTACATCTGTCTTGCTCCCTTTTCTTGTGTACCAACGATACCAGCTGCCTTCTCCAAAAGGTCTGGACGGCCAATGTCACCTACAAAAATGAAGTCGCCAGTAAAAATCATAACCGGAGAATCTGTTGCGGGATGATCTGTCAATAAGAAGCTAATACTCTCGGGGGTGTGCCCCGGGGTATGCAACACCTCTAGTGTTAGATTACCGACCTTTATTGTATCACCATGCCGCAGTCCATGATGTTCAAATTGATACTGCCAGTCTTCCCCCCCTTCATCGGAAAGGAAAAGCTCCGCTCCAGTGATAGCAGCCAATTCTCTTGATCCACTTAAAAAGTCGGCATGGATATGCGTTTCGGTAATATGTGTAATCCGTAGATTATTTTTTTTTGCAATTTCTAGATATACATCAACATCCCGCTGCGCATCGATTACAATGGCTTCTCCTTTAACCTGACACCCAATCAAATAACTGGCCTGTGCAAGGCTTTCATCATATACGTGCTTAAAAAACATAATTAATATCTTTAAAGTTTATCTTCAATTTACTATTTATCAAATCCTATACAAATATCCATACTATTCACTAATGATACAGCTACTTATGTTACATATGACCTGACCTATTCTATTATAAGTACCGGTCAAAAAAAGAGCTCTTTAGCCAGGATATAAAACCCCATAATCAAAATAAACCAACCAAACGCGGGTTTTAGCTTATGTCCATCAATACGCCGTCCAATATAAGTTCCCACAAATACCCCAACTATAGCTAATAACACAATTTTTATTAAAAGTGACCAGTCGATTATAATATCTTGTAAAGAGGATGCAAAGCCTATGAGCGAATTGACAGCAATGATCAAAAGCGATGTCCCAATTGCCTCCTTCATCGGGACCCTTAAATTATTAACAAGAACGGGGATAATCAAAAACCCTCCTCCCGCTCCAATAAAACCTGTTATAACTCCGACCAACGCACCTTGTAAAAAAAGAACAGCCAGAGAATGTCTATCATCTCCAGATCTTTGCATTTCTTCACCATTATTCTTCCGTATCATCTGATAAGATGCCAAAACCATCAAAATAGCAAACAAGACCATGACCAGCATATTCTTTGTAACCGTGAAAGACTCCGAAGTATAAACTACCGTTGGAATAAGGGGTAATACAAAAATACGAGTCACCATTACGGCGATGATAGATGGCACACCAAACACAAATGCGGTCCGTAGATTAACAAGTTTCTGTTTAAAGTAGGTCATAGACCCCACGAGGCTCGTCAAGCCCACCACACATAAAGAATAAGCAGTCGCTAAAACCGCATCAACTTTGAAAAAATAGACCAACACGGGTACGGTAAGAATACTCCCCCCTCCACCAATCAACCCTAAGGAGAGGCCAATCAAAATAGATGATAAGAAACCTAAAACGTCCATTCACTCTTGTTTATTATTTGTACAAAAATCATACAAAAAAAAATATCTATCTGTATCACGTGTTACATAAATGTACATTTATTATATCTTTCCAAGGCTTAATTTAATATATTTTACTTACTTGTCTTTGACTACAAACGACCTCTTACAAGAAAAGAAAATATAGAATACTTTTTTTAGAAGATAAAAATAGTTACTTTTCATTTTGTAACCTCTTGCACTGCGAATATAAAGGTTACTATAAATGTCCATAGGCATTTATTTATTAATTACTGACCAGAACACCGTAATTCCGAATAATGATTGAAGATGAGATAAATTGGCTTAAAAATCTCTCCGAAGGAAAAGAAAGCGCTTTCAAAGAGCTGTATGATCAGTACTATCCGCTGTTCTGTCGATTTGCCCTACAATACATTCACGACAAAGAAGAAGCAAAGGACGTTGTACAAGACGTCATATTTGACATCTGGCATAAAAAAAAAGCAATCAATGATGTTCGGTCCCTTCGCTCCTATATGTATAAAAGCATCGCCAACAAGTGCATCGACCTACTTAGAAAAGAAAAAGTAAAGGGTTCCTATTTAAATAATATAGCTGAAGAGTCAGACTTTTTTTTATTGAAAGTACTTGAAGAGGAAGTTTATATCGAATTACGTCAAGCTATAAAACGTCTTCCTGCCCCTACAAATAATATATTCGAACTATCCCTTGAAGGACACTCTACACAAGAGATAGCAAAGCTCCTAGATTTGTCGATTGACTCTGTTAAATCCCATAAAAAAAGAGGAAAAAAAATCTTATTCCACAAGTTGCATCTCCTACTTTTACTATTACTCCATAAAAATTAATATTTTTTGACACCTTCAGCATTCGAGTTCGTCTTAGCTATATAAAGAGTTAAAACCGAATGATAGATTCTATTTTTAAACTTGCCAAACTTACCGCAAAAAAGTTGCTGTATCGACTTGATGATAATGAAGTCGACGAGTTAAAATACATTTCTAAGGAACTGGGAATTACGGAATCTGCCCTAAACAACACTTTTGATAAAGCCTTCTATAACAAAAAACGAAAAAACGACTCACAAACAGATTCCGAATTAGCTTTTGAAATATTCAGAAGAAGAATACAGCGCAAGCGGATAAAACACACCTTCTTAAAAATAGGAGCCGCGTCTGCGATTCTATTTCTGTTTTTTTCCGCATTACTAATCTATGATAACCCTTCAACCACAATAATAGTAAATGCACCCTCTAACAATATCGTTCCCGGATCAAAACAGGCCGTACTAACGCTCCCGAATGGTCAAAAAGTAATATTAGAAGAAACATTGACTGATAGGGAGGCCTCAAAACTCGCATCCATGGGAATTGAACAAGATACAAATGGGTTAATATACCGGGGAGAGGACTTCATCTCGAACACGCTCAACACGCTAGAAACTCCCTTAAAGGGCGAATATCAAATAACCTTAGCCGATGGGACCAAAGTATGGCTCAACTCGGCTTCAACCCTTAAATACCCTTCTAGCTTTACAGGACGAACTCGAGAGATCCATCTTGATGGTGAGGCGTACTTTGAGGTAGCTCACAATCCGAACAAACCTTTCATCGTCTCTGTAGACAATATGAAGGTAAAGGTGCTTGGTACAAAGTTCAATATTAACTCGTATGACAAGAAAGCTATAAAAACAGCATTGGTCAGTGGTAAAGTAAGTGTACGCATAAACGATAATGAGCGAATCCTACATCCCGAAAATCAGGCAGAGGTAGATTTACGGACGGGTATTGTCAATATCACAGCTACGAATACCGAGAAAACAATCGGCTGGACGCAGGGTAAATTCATATTTGATGACGAACCCTTATCCAACATCATGACCACATTATCACGCTGGTACGGGATCAAAGTCCACTTTAGTGACAGTGAGATACAAAAAACAACATTTACAGGGACTTTCCATAAAAAAGATAACCTAGAAAAAATAATGCAACTCTTGACACATACACAAGAAATAAAATATAGAAAGGAGGGAACAGATATATACATCACAAAATAGCGGTCGGTATGCGACTACCAACCGCTAAAAAAAGGCTTTGCCAAAGTAAATTGACATTCTAACCAACAACGAAAATATGAAAAAAAAACCTAAATGGCATGTGCTGTATAGCTTGTGCTTTGAAAAATCTTTTCTAACCATGAAGATATCCTTTTTGCTCTGCTTTGCAGTTTCTGCACAAATCTATGCTGGAACAGCCAACTCGCAACAAGTTAGCGTTTCCATAAAAAACGCCTCGCTAAGACAAGTCATTCGAGAAATTGAAAAACAGACCAATATCCCTTTTTTATATAGCGACTATCAAGTCGCTAACATAAAAAAAAAGGACATAGATCTAAAAAATGTACATTACAGTACCCTACTCGACCTCATGTTGGAGAATAGTGGTTTAAACTTCAAAAAGATAGAGGACAGTATTGTTATATCACCTGCTCCACAATCAAAAGAAGCTAATAAACAACAAACCTTCAAAGTTTCGGGGCTGGTACAGGATGTATCTGGTAATGCCATAGCCGGCGCGTCCGTCAGCGTCAAAAAATCTCAACTTAAAACTGTGACAGACGATAATGGACAGTTTTCTATAGATCTAAAGTCTAAAGAAGAAGTTCTCATTATTTCATCTCTCGGAAAAATGAGTAAAGAAATAAACACTATCGCTGGTCAACCCATGATAAAAATTGTTTTACACGATGCGGTATCCAATGTCGAAGATGTAGTAGTCACAGGATACAACACGATAAACAAACAAAGCTTTACAGGAACTGCTATACAGATTACGAAAGAGCAATTGCTGCAGATTAGTTCTTCCAACTTAATGAGTGCACTACAGGTATTTGATCCGTCCCTACGCATGATGGACAACAAAGACATCGGCTCCAATCCCAACGCCCTACCGGAGTTTTATATACGAGGTCAATCTGGATTTCCTGGAGTAATGGAATTGGATATGAATGAAGGAAGTTCGGTAAGTCAATTTGCATTAAAAAACAACCCTAACCTACCCGTGTTCATCTTGGATGGATTTGAAGCTACGTTAGAAAGGATTTACGACCTCAGCCTACAACGTATCAAGCACATCACTATTCTTAAAGATGCTGCAGCCACGGCAATGTACGGATCCAGAGCTTCAAATGGTGTGATCGTGATTGAGACAATAACCCCTAAGCCAGGTCAGTTCCGAATTAACTACACGGCCAATCTCGACATAACGGCTCCGGATCTATCAAGTTATCACCTCATGAATGCCGTTCAAAAACTCGATGCAGAGACTGCCGCTGGCTTATTTGAGCACCACCCGAACAAACCTCGCGACAAAAACTATGATGAAGGCCTGATGTATCTACAATGGTTACGGACGCAAAAACAGAATATGATCAGTAAAGGAATTGACACCTATTGGTTATCACAGCCTTTATCCACCATGTTCAATAACCGCCACAATGTTTATGTAGAAGGAGGTTCAGAAGCATTGCGCATGGGAGTCGATTTACGGTACGATAATCAAAATGGCGTTATGAAGGAATCTAAAAGAAACCGGATAGGAACGGGGATAAGTTTGGAATACAGGCATAAAGGATTACAAGTTCGTAACCAGTCCTTTGTAGACATCGTCAAGTCTGATGATTCGCCTTATGGCACATTCGAAGCCTATACCAAGCTACAACCTTACCACGCTATCCATGAGGAAAACGGGGACCTCATACAAATGCAACCGTCTTACCAAGGACTTGAAAACATTCTAAATCCTATTTATGAAGCTACGCTAGGAAGTTTTAGCAATAATAAATACAAAGAATTCTCCAATAACCTATCCGCTAATTGGTACATCGATAATTATTGGACAGTAAGGGGGCAATTTGCGATAAATTATAAACAAGGACAACAGCATAGGTTCATTGACCCGGCCTCTTCACGCTATTCAGACCGTAAGATTCAAGCAGAAGATAAGGGTGAATTAAAAATTCAGGATGAAGATCAATTCGGCTGGAATACTAATTTATTTGCGACTTATAACCGAAACTATGGCGTGCACAGCTTTAATCTTGCTGTGGGGATGAATGCCAAAGCTGCATCCTACGACTATTCGACCGCAGAATATGCTGGATTTCCGAATGGTGATCTGAACTCCCCTAGTAATGCGAGCAAGATTAAGCAGAAACCACTTTTCTCCGACAACAAAACTCGCCTTCTAGGTGGTTTTGCCAATATCAACTACACCATAAATAACATCTACCTATTTGATGGCTCATTCCGTATGGACGGTTCATCCGAATTTGGTACCGACCGCAGATGGGCACCCTTTTGGTCTTTGGGAACTGGAATGAATATACATAACTATCTCAAGATTCCTGAATTTAACATATTACGGGTAAAGGCCAATATTGGTCAAACTGGAAAATCAAACTTCGCACCTTACATGGCTCGGAATACCTACAACCTAATGAACGACCAATGGTATGCTACAGGAATAGGAGCCGAACTGATCTATATGGGAAACAAGAATCTAACTTGGGAAAAACAGCTTTCTTCTAATATCGGTGTAGATGTAACTTACAGGAACAGATATACTTTAGAACTTAATTATTACAATAAGGAAACCTACGATTTGATTTCCGATGTTTCCCTTCCATCGTCTTCTGGTTTTTCTACCTATCGCGATAATGTTGGAAAAGTATTAAATAGAGGAGTAGAAGCAATCGGTAACTTTAAGGTCTATAGCCAAAAGAACTGGGATGTTATTGTCTTTGCCAATATCGCGCATAACAAAAATAAGATTGTAGAAATAGCAGAAAGCCTTAAGCAATACAACGATCGTGTAGATGCCCATTACGAAAAGTATAAAAACACCGAAGCAGGTGCCTATGAATGGCTGGAGAGCAGAGCCGACGAAAACTCAGTACTGATCAAGCCGGTGCGTAAATTTGAAGAAGGAAGCTCTCTAACAGCAATATACGGCATGAAATCATTGGGTATCAACCCCGCCGATGGACAAGAGATATACCAGAAGCGCAATGGAGACATCACCAAGGAATGGTCTCCTTATGAACAGGTTGTCATCGGAAATACCGAACCCACGGCCCAAGGTGCCTTTGGTATTAATGTACGGTTCAAACAGTTTTCGCTTTACACCAGCTTTCTCTATGCATTTGGCGGAGAGTCTTACAATGAATCCATCATCAAAAACATCGAGAATGTCAACCTACTGTACTACAATGCCGACGTACGGGTGCTGACAGACCGTTGGCAGAAGCCGGGGGATATCACTTCATTGAAATCTATACAAGACCGACTTTTCGTCACGCGTCCAACTTCCCGATTCGTCCAGACCAATAACTATCTGGCACTAAACTCTGCATCATTGATGTACGACCTTGCTCCTTCGGTAATCGCCCGGTTAAAATTACAGAGTCTAAGATTGGGAATCAACATGAATGATATTGCCAGGTTCTCTACGATACGTGAAGAAAGAGGATTAAATTATCCCTTTGCCCGTACCTTCTCTTTCACCTTAAGTACCACATTATAACCTTGAATATATAATGAAAAAGGAATTATTAAAATTAGTCTGTCTCTTTATCATAGTGATAAATACATCCTGCGAAAAGTTCTTGGACGTCTCTTCAAAACAAGAGGTGTTGGAAGAAACCATCTTTAAAGATGGAGCAAATATGCGTATCGCTGTAAACGGCGTATATCGGGGGATTTCTGAACCTAGTTTATATGGCAAGAATCTCACTTGGGGTATGCTGAGTGCCATGGGGTACAATTATGAAATAAACAGTGACCTAGGGACTGCGGAACGTCAAGCGGCAGATTTCAATTGGGAAAACACCTCCGCTCAAAGCTTAGCTGAACAAGTATGGAAAAAAACCTATAATGTTATTGCCAATTGTAATAATATCATTCAACAGGCTGAATCAAAGGATTCCACTTTCTTTGAGCACGGGGAAATGGAAAAACGTCTTATTATCGGCGAGATGACCGGATTACGTGGTATGTTACATTTTGAAATACTGAGACTATTCGCTCCATCTTTTAAGGCAAACCAAAATGGCAGCACGCTTCCTTATGTGACAGCATACCCTACCAGACAACCCGAACACATCGGTACTGAACTTTTTTTCAAAAAAATAACCGCCGATATGGAGAAGGCCAGAGAATCATTAGCTTCCATAGATACCATCAAGTATGATTACTCCTTATGGCGTCTTTCACAGGGCAAGATAAAGCAAACCAGTAATACCACGGTGCCCGAGGGTTTGTTTTTTACCATGCGGGCACAACGCATGAATTATCATGCCGCGACTGTGCTACTAGCACGGATGCATCTTTACAAAGGAGATCATAAGGAAGCCCTTCGATATGCTGACACTTTTTACCAATTCAATAAAAAAAAGAATCGTATCTCATGGACTCCCGCTATTTACCAAGGATCGATCAACCTTGTTGATTTAGTCCACATCAAAAAAATTGATGAGCTGATATTAGCTGGACATAATGTCAGAAATTTCGACAATTGGGAAGCGGTTACGGGGGCTGCCTCCGCTTATCAAATGAAAAACATGGATATCCTATTTCAGAATGACCGAGATGATTACCGCTATGTAGGTTATTATAATCGGTATGATGACAAAAGATACCTGACATGGGCTAGGCCTAGAAGTAATGACGCTACAAATGTGATTGCGCAAGGACCAATTATTCCCATGATTCGACTTTCAGAAGCCTTCCATATCATGATCGAATGTCTTCTCGAAGAAGGCAAAAAAGCCGAGGCTTTTGCACTCTTCAAAACAATACGGACTAATCGTGGAGCCAAACGCATACTGAACGAAAATATGACCGTGGAGGAGATGAAGGAAGAGCTGTACAAAGATATTATCAAGGAAACACTGACCGAGGGCCATACCTTCTATTTATTCAAAAGATTACAACGCGACATCTACAATGGACAGTCCAACCGTATTATGAAAACAGAAGAATGGACCATACCGATTCCGTATAGCGAATCCAGTTATTAACTATTTATGAATTCTAAAATCTTTTTAAAGATGAAAAGAAAACTCTATATCTATATAGCTATAGTAGCAGTGCTTAACCTATTCGAAGGCTGTAAAGAGGACACACTTTCCCTATTCGAGGGTGACAATTATGTTCAATTTAGCCGTCCATTGAATGACTCTTTGACCTGTACTTTTTTAGATGCTCCTGATACATCTCACCGTATGTTTCCTATTAGTGTTGAACTGATAGGTGTGCCGTCTGTACAAGATAGGACACTAGATATACAAGTTATACCAGAAGTCACCACTGCTCAAGCTAAGCATTATGAAATACCAAATCAATTGGTACTGGGTGCCAATAAAGTGCGTGATACCATCTGGCTGAAAGTCAATAACACACCGGATCTCAGGGATAATCCCGTAAAAATCGTGTATCAAATAAAAGAAACAGACGCATTCAAAGTTGGTGAACGGAGTTATTCAATGGGTGTCTTATATTTCACCAATAAGATCAGTCAACCGATTTGGTGGCGAGGTACAGTACAATCAAGCTTTTTGGGAACCTATTCGGACAAGAAGTATGCCCTATTTATTAAGTTGACAAACAGAGTCGACATAGACCCTAACAATCTAACTGAACTGACAGAACTGACGCTGATTCTCAAAAATCATTTGAGAGAAATGAAAAATGAAGGAAATACAGTTTACGAAAACGACGGCACAGAAATGACAGTAAACCTTATTGGTGGTTAAGACTAACATCATAAAACAATGAGAACATATCATATCTTATATATACAACTGCTGCTCATATGCAGCTTGTTGACAGCCTGCTTCAAGGATAAAGGCAGCTATGCGTACATCGACTATAACGAAGTCACCATCTCCAGCATAACTGGAAAGACCACCATTAGCTTGGGTGAAGCTTTGGATCTAAAACCACAATTGAAATGGAAATCGCCGAACAAGGATACCTTAAACTTCAGTTTTGAGTGGGTATTTGAGAACAAAGTTGTATCGAACAAACGTAATATAGACTATACACCTACCCAAGTGGGCGGACACTGGTATTATCTATTTGTGAAAGATAATAACGACAATATTGTCTATCAAAAACAAATATATCTAACCATAAACTCGGCTTACAATGCGGGCTGGGTCATTCTTTCCGAAAAAAACAATAATTCTTCAATAAGCTACATCAGAAGAGAAAAATTCAAAGATGAAGACAAGAAAGATAAACTCCGATGGGTCTCTTTTGTAGATATTTACCAACAGCTACATCCAGATGCCCCCCTCGGTAATAATCCTTCTAAAGTAGTAACCAAAATATTCCCTACGGATGAGGGCGATGAACTGCTGATTATACAAGGGAATAAACAGAGTGTATTTTTGAGTGGCAGTGATTTTTCAAAAATAAGCTATTTGGCCGATGAATTCAAAGGAGGACAGATTCCTGACAACCAAGATATAAAAGACTACCACTTTTATAAAACAACAGCCCATGTAGTGCTTTCCGATGGCAGTATTTACTGGAAAAGATACCAATCCAACTCGAATGTCATCCACACAGGGACATTCTTTTCTTCGCCGCTTCGAACTGACGATATCATCAAAACCCATCAATTTGTTGAAGCTAAATCCTACGAGACAAGAATGCTGCCTCTATTTGACTACAAACAGAATCGACTGGTACACATTAATATGTCCAATTCAGTCAGTCTCAGCAACGGTCGTTTTATGGAAAACGCTTATCGGACAACTCTTCCTTCCGATTTTATTAAACTGGATGAAATGGCTGAGGTAGATTATATATACGGAGCGGAATATGCAAAGGGAGAATCTTTCATGAACTTGCTGCGACACAAGAGCAGCAATGAGTATATCATACAGGAATATAACATCTATGGAGTAACAAGCCCTTTAAATATTAGTGAGATGAAACAGTACAAGCTTCCCAATCCGGGTATAATAACTGAAACTTCAATATACTACCGTATGCGTAAAAGCTCGTATATGTTTATTTCCAATGGCTCAAAAGTATATTTCTATGACTTCAATACCACTACATTTAAATTATACTACGACTTTGGAAGCCCGATTGTTGATATAAAGAGTGGAGGGGACGAGAGCGAGTTTGCGGTAGCTTGTACCGATGGTACGTTCTATATCTGTTCTCCAAAAGACCCTATACTGGCACTTCCAATACCTGGCAGTGAAGGGATAATGGCTAAAATAGAAAATTTAGGAAGGATCGTTTCCATAGGGTTTAAATACGGCAATGACACAGCTCACTATTTAGATCAGTACAATTAGTAAAATATAAACATGACATTAGAATACCCAATCCTCAGCGTAAACAATCTTTCCCATAAATACCAGGTACAGTGGGCCGTAAAAGATATTGATTTTGAAATCAACCGCAAGGGCATATACGGCTTATTAGGAGCCAATGGTGCTGGAAAATCCACTATTATGAATATTATGAGTGGTGTTTTGAACCAAAGTCACGGTGAGGTTTTTATAAAAGGAATCAACATCAAAGAGCGTCCTATCGAAGCCAAAAAGCGTATTGGCTTTTTACCACAGAAACCTCCTTTACTTTTAGAAATGACTGTAGAGGAGTTTCTAACCCATGCTGCTCGCCTGCGCTTGATGGAGCGCAGGACCATCCCTAAAGCAGTCGACGAAGTTCTTGAAAAATGTTCCTTAACACATTTCAAAAGACGGGTATTGAGCAATTTATCCGGAGGATATCAACAGCGTGTGGGCATTGCCCAAGCCATCATACACAATCCAGAGATTGTTATATTTGACGAGCCCACTAATGGACTCGATCCTAACCAAATACTTGAAGTAAGAAAACTGATAAAAAGCATCGCAGAGGAGAGAACCGTTATCCTATCTACCCACATATTGCAAGAGGTGCAAGCATTATGTGATCAGATATGGATGATACATGAAGGTACAATGGTATTTACGGGATCTCTCCACGATTTTGACACCCATCTATCTCCTAGTGTTCTAAAAGTAATCCTTAAAGGGCTCCCTAGCGCTTCAGAGCTAGAGGATATTCCAGGGATAATCAGTGCCAGCCACTTAGACAAAGCAGAGTATCATTTAGAATACGACCTTAATGAAGAGACATTGGAACGCCTCGTAGAGAAAAGCATAGAAAAAGGATGGAGACTAATCGAAATCGTCAGAGAGAAAAAGTCTCTTGAGAACGTATTTGCGACATTATCCCAACATAAAAAATAACCCTACTTCTAAGATTAAACAACGAATATTACATGAAAAATGCAATTAATATAGTAAAAGCAGAGATAAAGCTTTTATTCTACTCTCCTGTTGCCTGGCTGATCCTCATTATATTTAGTTTACAGTGTACTTTAACTTTTACAGAGTCCTATAGTGACCATCTCAGAAATTTCTTTAACCATGGGAGTGTTTACAAAGCTACGCGCATCACTTTCACATCGACAAATGCACTTTTCTCGGTTATGCAGCAATATCTCTACCTATATATTCCATTGTTAACGATGGGGATATTCAGTAGAGAAATCAATAGCGGGTCGATCAAACTCTTATTTTCTTCTCCGATCAAAACAATAGACATTATTCTTGGCAAGTATATCGCCCTACTCCTATTTTCTTTAGTGCTATTAGCAGTACCTATTTTACTGGTTCTATTTGGAGGCTTCACCATTGACAACATGGACTTGGGCTCTCTGATTGCAGCGCTGTTGGGTATTTTCCTACTGATGGCGACTTACTGTGCTATTGGTCTATTTATGTCATCATTAACTTCATACACCGTAGTCGCAGCGATAGGTACAATGGCTATTTTTGCCTTTCTGAGCTATATTCAAGGTGTAGGACAAGAATTAGAATGGGTCAGAGATATCACGTATTGGATGTCAATATCGGGTAGAGCCAGTACATTTGTCTCCGGAATGATTACCACAGAAGATGTACTCTATTTCCTGTTGCTCATCACGGCATTTCTATCGTTTTTATACATTAGGATGAACGCTCAACGAAAGCATGTTCCTTTTGCAACAAAAGTAGGTCAATACGTACTAGTTCTAATATTTGTTTTAACTTTTGGGGTCTTGTCAGCTCTACCTTCTTTCAAAAAATACGCCGACCTAACTGCGACAAAATCAAATACCTTAATGAAAGGTAGTCAAAAAGTGGTCAGTTCTTTAAAAGAGAAAGTACAGATTACTACTTATATCAATATTCTTAACGACGACTATATTTGGTTCTTACCCAATCAGCAAAAGTACGACATGCAAAGGTTCGATAGTTATGTCCGATTCAAACCAGACATAAAAATGAAATATGTGTACTATTTTGCTGAGCCGGAAAAATCTGAAACTTACGAGAGATTCAAAGATTTAGGTCCAGAGAAG
>JBEBQJ010000063.1:0-24156 GCA_040395455.1 Sphingobacterium yanglingense
ACTCTGGAGAGTTGAATTTTTCTTCTACTTTGTTGCGGACATTTTCCTCAATCTTGGCAACATGTGCTAACCATTCCGGGGAGTTAAATTTTTCTTCTACTTTTCGGGCATTTTCTTCGATCTTGGCGATATGAGCATGCCACTCTGGAGAGTTGAATTTTTCTTCTACTTTGTTGCGGACATTTTCCTCAATCTTCGCGATATGGGCATGCCACTCTGGGGAGTTGAATTTTTCTTCTACTTTTCGGGCATTTTCTTCGATCTTAGCGATATGAGCATGCCACTCTGGAGAGTTAAATTTTTCCTCTACTTTTCTGGCATTTTCCTCAATCTTCGCGATATAGGCATGCCATTCCGGAGATTCGAACTTCTTCGTAGTGATTTTGTTGGTGTCGGTGGTTAGGACAATGTCCGAAGCCCAGTTGTCGAGTGAGTCGTCTGACCAATCGGTGTTGTTGTATTGGGAGCTAAGGGTTGCTAATTCATTGGTTTCTATGTTTGTCTTGGTTATTGCCGCATCTGTTTTGTTAACTTCTTTTTTACTGTTGGGTTGTGTCCAGGCGACAGATACTAAGGTGAATAGAACCATTAGTGAAGCTACTAATTGGTGTTTGACGGTCGTATATGATGTTTCCATTTTAGCTTGTGTTATTCTTTTTATTCTTTGAAGTAGTTTGTGTTGTGTGCCAGATGCAGCAAGGCTCATTCGTGGAGACAAAGCTTCTTTCTTGAGAAGTTCAACCGTAAGCAATGCTTTAGCATAGTTAATCTGTTGGGGGAGGAGGGACGCAACACTGTCGTCACATGCCTGCTCTCGCTCGGTTTGGATATGCCTGGAGATAAGCCAGATGAAAGGATTGAAAAATAGAATAGTCTCCATCACTATCTTCATTATGTTGAGAAGATAGTCGTTGCGTTTAATATGTGCGAGTTCATGGAGAATGAGTGCTTCTACCTCGGCTAATGCCATTTTATTGATATAGGCAACAGGAAAGATAACAACCGGTCTAAAGAATCCCATTGCTAGAGGTTCGAAAATTTGGTCGGATAGCAATAGGCGTACATTCTTGGTGATACCAAGACGTTGGATACTATGTGTAAACTGCTCTTGCCATGCGCTAGGAATGTGATCGGTCGTTTTTCTTTTTAGACTTTTGACTTGCAGATAGCTGCGCGCGCATGAAATAGATTGAACGAGGATGCCCAATAGATATAATGGCACGATATACATGAAATAGTGTTGGATACTGGATTGCTTTTCATGTAGATAGTCTATATAGAATAGCTCTTCATTTTTTAAAGAAAGTGGAGTAGCGCTTTCTTGTGTGGTACGGTAGTCTATCAGGTCAAAAAATGTATAGACGAAACAAAAAAATAACGTAACCTGAGCGGCTAGAGCTAGGTTATGTTTTGTGTTCGCCCTTAGTCCGGGTATAGCAAGGTATAACCCAAATAGAATAAGGTATATAGCAGCTCCTTGCCATAAGGAATGTAGGAGGCTCCATCCTAACGCTGTGCTTACAGATGATATCAATGTTTCCATGTTACTTGGTTTCTAATTGATTTAAATAATCTTTGATCAAGTCTATTTCTTCTTTGCTCGTCTTGTGGTTGCCTAACGCCTGCATGACCAATCTTGATGTGGAACCGTTGTATACGGTGTCGATCATTTTATTCAAGAATTGGTTTTGTGTTTTTTCTTTATTGATGTTGGCGGTATAGATATGTGTCTTTGAAGAAGTGTCGCGAGTCACCATTTCCTTTTCGTGCATAATCTGCATGAGTTTAAGAATAGTGGTATAGCCCACATCTTTTTTATTCAATGCTTCGAAGACTTCGCGTACACTACATTGCCCTTTGTTCCAAAGTACTTGTAGGATTTCCATTTCGCTTTCAGTCGGTTTCATGTCTTTTTAAGTTTATCTACGAATGTTTTCGTAATCAAATCTACGAAAGAATTCGTAAATGCAAAATAAAATTTAAATTCTTTTATCTTTGAAGACTAAAGAGAACACATGCTTTTAAAGGATTTTTATACCGTACGTGCTTTACAGAACCTTGGCGGACATAAATATGTCGCAGATATTACATTAAATAAGCATCATACTATTTTTAAGGGACATTTCCCTGATCAACCCGTAACTCCAGGCGTATGCATGATGCAGATTGTCAAGGAACTAAGTGAGCAGGTTTTGGAAAGGAAGTTGTTTATGTACAAATCTTCTAATGTAAAATTTATGGCTTTAATCAATCCTGAAGTAAATGCAGAGCTCCGATTGGAAATTGACATTTCGGGTTCGGATGAGTCTGAGTATAAAGTGAAAAATGTCAGCTATTTTGAAGATACGGTAGCCTTAAAGTTGACATGCATATTTAAAGTGAAATAGATGGTTAATATTTTGATATCCTTTTTGCTGACAGCTTCATTATGGGTTCAGGTTGACCTATCGTCAGTCCGTTCTAATTTTGAGAAATCCGACACTTCAAAAGAAGCTGCCGCGACCCTGTATAATCAGCTTAAAAATTATAATAAAACGGACCCTGTTTTGTTGGCCTATAAGGGGGCTGCTTATGCTATGCAAGCCCGCTATGTAACGGATAGAAAGACGAAAAAGGAACTTTTTGTGGCGGGAGCGAAGGACATTGAAGGAGCTGTTGCAACGGCACCAAACAATGTAGAAATACGACTGGTACGGTTGATTATCCAAGAGAATACCCCCAAGATCTTAAAGTATAAAGGAAATATTAATACAGATAAGCAAATGATTTTGACTAATTTTGATTCGCAAACTAAAGCGGTGAAAGATGCGGTCAAGCGTTATGCAAGTACCCGTTCTAGTGTGTTTACAGCAGCTGAGCTGCGTACATTAACTCAGTAGAACCCATTATGGAAGATACTTTACAACAGCGGATTACCCGTTTGGGGATTGTTGTTGTTATACCTACGTATAATAACGAGAAGACTCTGCGCCGTGTGCTGGACGGTGTGTTGGAGTATACAGCGCAGATTATCGTGGTGAATGACGGTTCTACGGACACAACCTCCCAGATATTAAATGATTATAACGGACTGGAACGTATCGATTTTGCCGCTAATAAAGGTAAAGGCTGTGCGCTAAGGGTTGGACTATCTAGGGCTCGTGAGTTGGGCTATCATTATGCTATTTCCATTGATTCGGATGGTCAGCATTATCCGAGTGATCTGTCTACATTTGTGGAGGCACTGGAAGAAGCGAAAGCCCCTCTATTATTAATCGGTGCCCGTAACATGACTCAGGATTCGGTGCCGAAGAAGTCTTCTTTCGGGAATAAATTTTCTAATTTTTGGTTTTGGTTTGAAACTGGAATCAAACTGGAAGATACTCAATCGGGTTATAGGGCTTATCCGCTACATGCGATTCCGCAGAAATACTACACCCGTAAGTTTGAGTTTGAAATCGAGATCATTGTCCGTGCTGCATGGAATGGTGTTGCTGTCCGAAATATACCCGTACAGGTGCTGTATGACCCGGAGGAACGGGTTTCTCACTTTCGTCCTTTTAAGGATTTTACACGGATCAGTATTTTAAATACGGTACTGGTATTTCTTACTTTCTTTTACATTATCCCCCGGAATTTCTTCCGTTCGTTCAAAAAAAAAAGTTTGAATGAATTTATAAAGGAAAATATTTTTGGCTCAGAAGATTCTCCCGAAAAGATGGCTGCCTCTATCGGCTTTGGCGTTTTTATGGGGATTGCTCCTGTATGGGGCTTTCAGACCGCTTTGGTCATTACCTTGTCGGTGTTCTTAAGACTTAACAAGGTTTTATCTTTTGCCTTTTCGAATATTAGTTTGCCTCCATTTATCCCGTTGATTATCTACGCATCGCTAATCGTAGGCGAGGCTGTACTTCCTTCGTCAACTACCAAAGGGGTGTTGCAATTGGATAATATTAGTTTTGATACGATACAGCAGCATCTGTTGCAGTATTTGGTTGGTTCTTTGCTGTTGGCTACGATAATGGGACTGCTTGTTGGCTTTGGAAGTTATGTTTTGATTCGGATGAAACAACCTAAATCGGTGTCTGCGGAATAATGCACTTACTCTTTTATCATATCTATTGCTGGGTACAGCGACATAAGGTGCTTTCGGTGGTGCTATCGATGCTATTTTTGTTTTTCTTTGGATTTCTGGCTTCCAAGATTCGCTTTGAAGAAGATATCACACAGATTATACCGAAGAGTGAGAAATCAGATTTAACGACAAAGGCCATTCGACAGGTCAATTTTTCGGATAAAATCACGGTATTGGTGGAACGTCTGCCATCAGCATCTGTTGATGATCTTGTCGAAGCTACGCAAGGTATTGCAGATACCCTGTCGCAGGATAGTCTCTATATCCGGGAGATTACAGGGCAATTGGATGAAGGCGCAATAGGGCAAGCATATGATTTTGTATACGAACATATTCCTTTTTTTCTCGATAAGGCGGATTATGATAGCCTAGCTACACGTATATCTAGAGACGGTATATCTCAACGTATGGCAGCAAATTATGAAACACTATCATCACCATCGGGATTTGTATTGGGAGACTTTATTCAGAAAGACCCGCTTGGATTGGCGGTAATGGGCTTACAAAAGCTACAAAGAATCAACGTTGGGGATAATTTTTTGCTGCATGAAGGATTCATAACAAGCAAGGATACAACGCAAATGCTTCTTTTTTTAAGTCCAAAATATGAGGGGGCTGAAACAGAGAAGAACAAAGCCTTTGCAGAGGAGCTTTATGGTCTGCAGAAAAGCTGGAATGCTACGTATGAGGGGAGGGTTAAGGTATCTTACTTTGGTTCGGCTCTTGTCGCGGTGGCCAATGCGGATCAGATAAAAGGGGATATCCTAAAAACAATACTGATATCGATGTCGGTATTGATGGTGCTGCTGGTTTTGTTTTATCGTAAGCTGTATATCCCATTGTTGGTATTTATCCCTACGCTATTCGCAGTTGTCTTTGCCTTGGGCTGTCTTTATTTGTATAAGCCAGTGATTTCGGCGATATCACTAAGTATAGGAGCAGTTCTGATTGGTATCACGATTGACTTTTCATTACATATCTTGACTCACTTTAAAAAGAACACCGATGTGAAGGTGTTGTTTAAGGAGTTGACCAAACCGTTGCTAATGTCGGGGACGACCAATGCGGTGGCTTTTCTATGTCTTCTTTTTGTACACTCTACCGCTTTGATTGATTTAGGTATTTTTGCTTCAATCACTTTGGTTGCCTCCGCTGTATTTACCTTGCTCATCATTCCACATCTTTATAAACCTAAAGAAGAACTCCGACATACTAGTCTGCTGGATAAAATAGCAGCATTCCCTTTCGAGAAAAGTAGAATCCTGATTTTTTCTTGTACAGTACTGATTGTGATTAGTTTGTTTACCAGTGGTAAAGTAAGCTTTAATAATGATCTGGCAGGGTTGAACTATATGCCGTCTGATCTAGCGGATACGGAAGCTCGGTTGGATAAACTGACGAATACGTCGGCCAAGTCACTTTATGTGGTAGCTACGGGTAATACGCTAGATACTGCACTGCAACGCAATGAAGAAATAGCGGCTTATTTGAATTTGGCAAAGGATCAGGATGTTATATTGGATTTTTCAAATGTCAGTGAGTTGCTGAATCCGATTCAGGTGCAACAGTCTAAAATAGCAGCTTGGAATTCTTTTTGGCAATATCATAACAAAGAACTGGTAATCCGCAACCTACGTACAATAGGGGAGCAATATGGATTTACAGCAGATGCCTACGAGCAGTTTTATGGGCTGCTACGTGAGCCTTTCTTGCCGATGCAGTTGTCGGATTTCGGGCAATTGCCAAGTACTGGAATCCGGGATTTTGTCGTTAGTAAGAATGGCTTTTTTACGGTATCCTCGATGGTCAAACTGGACGAGAAGAATAGAAATCAACTGATTAAGAAATTGGAAGAAATACCTGGAGTCGTTGTTGTAGACCGTAAGCAGCTGAACGAAACGTTCTTAGGGAAGTTGCGGGATGATTTTAATGCATTGGTAGGCTATTCTTCGGTAGCGATATTACTCATCCTGTGGGTGTTTTTTAGGCGCTTGGAGCTGGTGTTGCTGGCGGCAATCCCAATCGGTCTTACCGGATTGGTAACCGCAGGGGTGATGGGGGTATTCGGATTGGAGTTTAATATTTTTTCTGCTATTGTCTGTACCTTGGTATTTGGACATGGAGTGGACTTCAGTATTTTTATGACTGCGGCCTTGCAAAAGCAATACAGCACGGGTGAGGATGAACTACAGGTATTCCGTACTTCGATTTTGTTGGCTGTACTAACTACGGTGTTGGCTATCGGTGCATTGATATTTGCTAAACATCCTGCATTGATTTCAATATCTTCGGTATCGCTGATCGGGGTTTTTGCCGCAGTGATTATTACTTTTGTCTGGTATCCAATTATCTTTCGGTTCTTTATCACAGATAGGGCGAAACGTGGAAAATCTCCTTTCACTATTACTATTCTCTTATGGTCGCTGTTACTGTTTATGTACTATGGTCTAGGTTGTATTGTGCTTTCTTTTTTTGCACGGCTTATTCTTCCTATTGTGCCAATGGAGCGGTCCCGGAAAGATAAATTTTTACGGTATGTGGTCTCTAAATTTATGAAGTCGGTGTTGTATGGGTATCCGTTAGTAAAGAATAAGACAAGTAATCCTTATGGGGAGACTTTTAATAAACCGGCTGTAGTAATCGGTAATCATAGTTCTTTTCTCGATACATTGACCATGGGAATGCTGGTTCCCAAGATGGTTTTTTTAGTGAATGATTGGGTTTGGAAATCTCCGATTTTTGGAAAGGCTGTTCGGGTGTTAGGGTTTTATCCGACAAGTAGTGGTGTTGAGGAAAGTTTAGATTTTTTGCGAGGTAAGGTGGCACAGGGCTATTCTATTGTTGTATTTCCGGAAGGAACCCGTTCTTATGATAACCAGATTAAGCGCTTTCATAAAGGCGCATTCTATCTTGCAGAGCAGCTGCAACTCGATATTCTGCCCATCTATATACATGGAAATGGTGATGTATTGCCAAAGGGGGATGTGTTGATTTTTCCGGGAAAGCTCCGTCCAATGATTGGAGAACGGATTCCAATCGCTGATGAGCAGTTTGGTGGGACCTATTCAGCGCGTGCAAAGGCTATTTCAAATCATTTTAAGGGACAGTTCGGACTGCTACGGACTCAGCTAGAAAATGAAGATTATTTTGTGGCTAAGATAAGGTTAGCATACCTGTATAAAGATGATGAAATAGTGAGCGGGGTGAAAGATGGCCTGCATCGATGGAAGAAGGTGTTTTGGGAGGTGAATAAACAGCTGCCACAGGGAGGGACATGGGCGCATTGGAGCCTGTCCTTTGGAGAGTTGGATTATCTTCTGTCTCTGCAAAATGGTAAACGAAAAGTGTTGGGAGTGATTGAGGATGAGGAGCGGAGAAAAGTCGCAATGCGTATTTATTGGTCTTCACTACGGGCAATACAGTTTGTCGCTGAAGCTCCAAAGGCTGATTTGTTGGTGATTTCTAAACTATTGCTGGCAGAGGACTATTTAGGGCAAGATTGGAAAACCTATGCGATGGTCGTCAACGTCAATAGTGGAAATAACTTAGATTTTTTGGTCCAGGATGGATTTGTTATGGAATCTAGCCTAAATGGTGTACAGATTTATAGAAGGATGTATGTCAATGACTGAATATGATATCGTCATTGTAGGCAGTGGTTTAGGAGGACTTACAGCTGCAGTAATCTTAGCGAAGGAGGGTAAGAAGGTCTGTGTATTGGAGAAGAATAATCAATTTGGAGGTAATCTGCAGACGTTTTCGCGGAGCAAGAAAATCTTTGATACGGGCGTACACTATATAGGTGGGCTGTCAGAGGGGCAGAACTTACACCGGTATTTTTCATATCTGGGCATTATGGATAAGCTGAACCTGGAGAAGATGCCTGAGGTGTTTGATTATGTCCGTTTTGGAAATGAAGGAGTAGATTATCCTTTGGCGCAAGGATACGCTAATTTTGTTGAGCAATTGAGCACTTATTTTCCGCAGGAACGGTCCGCAATAGTGCAGTATATTATGGATATACAGGAGGTGTGTCGTGCGTTTCCATTGTATAATCTCGAAGAGCAAACAGAGCAAGCTTATGACCATCCTTTTTTGGGAATTAGTGTATCTACATATTTCGAGCAGCTTACTGCGAATAGTACGTTGCGGTCTGTATTGGTCGGAGCAAATTTTCTATATGCCGGAGACGCGCACAAGACGCCTTTCTATGTGCATGCACTTACCATCAATTCTTACATACAGAGTGCGTACCGTTGCATAAATGGGGGAAGCCAGATAAGTAAGCAATTGGTCAGAGTGCTACGCTCTTTGGGTGGAGTAGCACTGCGTCATCAGGAGGTGGTACGATATCATAGTCGGGATGGACGTATACAGCAGGTGGAGACTAGGGATGGGAGCCGGTATGTTGCGGATCTGTTTATTTCCAACGTGGAACCACAGACAACTTTAAAGCAGCTGGACCAGGAATTATTTCGGAGTGTCTATTACAATCGCATACAAAGTCTGCCGCTTACTGTATCTTCTTTTAGTGCGCATTTTGTTCTAAAGGTTGGTACTTTCCCATTTGTTGGTTCAAACATATATTATCACGAAGACAAGGAGAAACTGTGGAACCTACCGGCCTACGAACAGAAAGAATGGCCTGTGATGTATATGCTGTCTATGACAGAGGATAAGAGTAGGCCGGGGTACGCGGATACATTGACTTGTCTCAGTGTGATGCGCTTTGATGAAGTGAAGGCATGGGAACAGTCGAGAAATACGGTTATTAAAGAGGCCGCTAGAGGAGAGGGGTATGCTGAATTTAAGAAAGCCAGAATAAATCGAATATTGAATAAGTTGGCGATGCGCTGGCCGGAATTGCCAAGTGCTATAGTGGATGCGTACGCCTCTACACCATTGTCTTATCGGGATTATATAGGCACGACCGAGGGAAACCTATATGGTCCGGAAAAAGATGTGAATGAAATGATGCGCTCTCGGATATCCCCTAAAACGAAGGTGTCGAATCTTTTTTTTGTGGGACAGAGTGTGGGAATGCACGGAGTACTAGGGGTGACCATTGGGGCTGTAGCAACATGTATGGAGATTCTAGGGCGTACCTATTTGTTGGATAAAATTAAAAATGAAACGCATGGGTAAGTGGTTGCAATTTGTTTTTATTATCCTTTTATGTTCTTCTTGTATATCTAATAGGGTTTCTAAACGGTATACCCATACTTTTGACGATACTTCGGATACTGTACAACTTGTGCTGGACCAGGATTCGCTACGGATGCTGAGCAATAAGGATTATTTGGTAAAGAATCGCTACGGGATGTGGGAGCTTTATGTGTCTGGTGCGCCTTATGATTTAGGGAATAGGACGGGGTTGCTGACCGAAGATTTGTTTAGGCAACAGCAACGTGTTTTTATGGATAAATTGGAGCACATGGTGCCGTCTAAATTTAAACAGCGGCTTGTGTCTAAGTTTATCCATTGGTATGGACGGCGTCTAGATGATTATATTCCCCCCTCTTATTTGGACGAAATCTATGGGCTGTCTACACACCTGGATGATGCCTATCCTTATGCCGGAGATAATTTTAGTCTGACACTGTTGATGCATGCAGCACATGACCTAGGGCATGCACTCCGCGATCTCGCAATTGTAGGATGTTCATCTGTTGCCTCTTGGGGGGATAAGACGGAGGATGGTAAGCTACTGATTGGACGAAATTTTGATTTTTATGTGGGGGATGAGTTTGCGGAAAATAAAGTGCTGAACTTTGTACGGCCGGAACAAGGGATTCCTTTTGTGTCGGTATCGTGGCCGGGGATGATAGGTGTTGTCTCGGGAATGAATAAGGAGGGGCTTACGGTGACGATGAATGCGGGGAAGTCTACTATTCCACTTTCTGCAAAAAGACCTATTTCTATTGTTGCTCGGGAAATACTAGAACGTGCTACGGACATAAAGGAAGCCATTGTTATTGCAAAGGAGGCACAATCGTTTGTCTCGGAATCGTTGATGATTGGCAGTGCGAAAGATAAAAAGGCGGTTCTTTTAGAAATTTCACCGAAGAATTTTGGAATATACGAGGTGGATAATGGGAATCAACTTGTCTGTACAAACCATTTTCAATCTGATACCTACGCGCTGGATAAACGAAATACAGCCCATATCCAAGAAAGCCATTCTCAGTATCGGTATGATAGGCTGTTGGAGTTACTGCATAGGGAAAATAAGTTAAACCCGGAGAAAATGGCGGATATTTTACGTAATCGGAAGGGTATGTCGGATACGGATATCGGGTATGGTAATGATAAGTCGCTCAATCATCTATTGGCGCATCATGCGGTTATTTTTAAACCGGAAGATAAATTGATATGGGTCTCTAACTCTCCTTATCAACTTGGGGCGTTTACAGCATATAATCTGGATGAGGTGTTTGCAGATTCTTCAACAATAGGACAATCAAAACAGATAGAGGCGCTCACGATAGCAGAAGATGCTTTTGTGCACTCGGATACTTTTGTCAACTATGAAAGGTATAAAAGTGAATCAGATAGTATAGCGTATGCGATTCGAGTAAAGGGAGAGATGCCGGAGGATCGATTGAAAAATTTTAAGGAGCTTAATCCAAATCTTTGGTTAGTTTATTACCTTGCCGGTAAATATTGGTATAAGCAGGGGGCATATGGAAAGGCTCAAGCTGAATTCGCACATGCCCTTACATTAGAAATCCCTACGTTGCAAGCAGAAAAAGAAATACGGAAATTATGGAAAAAGGCGAACAAAAGACGGAAGGTGTAGTGTACGCTTCGGTAGCCGCTATTGAAGCTTTTCAAGAAGGTTTGTTACAGGAGCAGTTGTCGTATTTGGCAAGTAACTCCCCTTTTTATCAACGCTTATTTGCAAAACATCATGTCGATGTGTCAACCATCAGAAGGCTGTCGGATTTGGAACTGCTACCGACTACCTGTAAAGATGATTTGCAATTGTATAATGATGATTTTCTGTGTGTACCACAGGAGGAGATCATTGATTATTGCACGACTTCTGGAACATTGGGTACTCCTGTTACTTTTGGCCTTACGGATAAGGATTTAGATCGCTTAGCGACGAATGAAATGCAATCTTTTGAAATGGTGGGGGTGAAGCCGGGGGATAGGGTGCAATTGATGACGACGATGGACCGTCGGTTTATGGCGGGACTTGCTTATTTCCTTGGCTTGAGGAAGCTCGGAGCGGGGGTAATTCGTGTTGGTTCAGGAATCCCACAGATGCAATGGGACTCAATACTGAAATATAAACCTACTTACCTTATTGGTGTTCCTTCTTTTTTATTGAAACTGATTGAATTTGCAGAACAGCATGACATCGATTATACTAATTGCAGTGTCAAGGCTGTGATTTGCATAGGTGAGGCTTTGCGGGATAAAGATCTGAATAATACGATTCTTACCAATCGTATAGCAAGCAAGTGGAATGTGGACTTGCATTCTACGTATGCTTCTACAGAGATGGGAGCGGCTTTTACGGAGTGTAATCATTTTAAAGGGGGGCACGTGCAACCGGATTTGATTATCACCGAGATACTGGATGAACAGGGAAAATGGGTGGCTGATGGCGAAAGTGGAGAGTTGGTAGTAACGACCTTAGGGGTGGAAGGATTGCCTCTGCTGCGTTTTAAAACTGGAGATATCGTGCGCCGTTATACGGAGCCCTGTGCATGTGGCCGCCATACCTATCGTATTGGACCTGTCGAAGGGCGAAAACAACATATGGTGAAGTATAAGGGGACAACACTATATCCGCCAGCTATGCATGATTTGTTAGCTGGATTCCCTGAAATACTGTTGCATCAGATTGAGCTATTTCACAATGAGATAGGTACTGATGAAATCATCATCCGATTGGTGTCTGCCAATGAATCGGAAGAATTTATCAATGAAATCAAGGATTATTTTAGGGCAAAGCTGCGGGTGGCGCCTAAGATTGAGTTGTGTAAACTTGAGGCATTACAACAGTCTGTTTTTAATCCGATGAGCCGAAAGCCGATTACTTTTGTTGATAATAGGCAATAAGCTATATGCTTTAAGCTTATCGCCTAAAGCTTATTATCTTAATAGCTCCTTTAAATCATCCTGAGATAGTGACTTTACGAAACTTTCTTCGGTAGTCACTAAAGACGTAGCTATCGATTTCTTTCGGTTCTGCATGGCGACTATCTTTTCTTCGACGGTATCTTTACTGATGAATTTATAGATGAATACATTGCGGGTCTGGCCTATGCGGTGACTCCGGTCAATAGCCTGTTGTTCGACAGCGGGATTCCACCATGGATCTAGAATGAATACATAGTCTGCTTCGGTAAGGTTGAGGCCTACTCCTCCTGCTTTAATGGAAATGAGGAATATCTTGATACTATCGTCAGTTTTAAATGTTTGCACTGCCTCTGCACGGTTTTTAGTGGTCCCATCTAGGTAGGCAAATGGTACACCATACTGTTGGAAATGCGCTTTAAAGATTTCAAGGTGCTTGACGAATTGGGAGAAAATCAAGACTTTGTTCCCCTCGGATAATATAGCTTCTAACATCTCTAGTGCCGCTTCAAATTTGCCAGAGCCATCGGTGTAATCGCCTTCGACCATACTCGGATGGTTGGCAAGCTGTCTGAGCTTGGTCAGTCCCTGCAATAGGGCTATCTGAGCGCCTTTACGCTGTTGTTGGACTGCGCTATCCAGTATAGCGTTGCGGTATTCGGATTTTGTAGTTTCATAGCGTTCAGACTGTCCTTCGGTCATTTGACAGTAGATGATTTGTTCTGTTTTTGGCGGTAGCTCTGTTGCTACTTGGTTTTTTGTCCGTCTTAGTACAAAAGGTTTGATGATGGCTTGTAGCCTTTTGGCTGCCACTTCATCTTTTTTCTTTTCAATAGGGATTACAAATTCTTTTTGGAAGAAGGTATAGTTGCCCAGAAGACCAGGGTTTGTAAAATGCATCTGCGACCAAATGTCAGAAACGGAATTCTCGATAGGTGTCCCACTAAGCGCTAGCTTGTGGCGGCTCTTTAACAGTTTGATGGCTTTAAAAGACTTGGAGGTCGGGTTCTTTATGTTCTGACTTTCGTCCAGAATGATATAATTGAAAAAACACTTGCTGAGAATAGCCTCGTCGCTTCTGACGATACCGTATGTGGTAATGACCAAGTCGAAATGGGTGAAAGCATAAGGGTCCTTGAATCTATTGGTTCCAGTATGTAAGAGTACTCTTAGCTTTGGGGCGAAGTGGTCTGCTTCTTTTTGCCAGTTATAAACCAAGGAGGTTGGTAAGATCAGTAGTGTCGTCTTTGCGTGATCGGTGTCTTTGAGCTCTTCTTTTTGTTTTTGTAAAAGGGCTAATGTCTGTACGGTCTTCCCAAGTCCCATGTCGTCGGCAAGGACACCTCCAAATTTATACTCCTGCAAGAAATGGAACCAATTGTAGCCTGCCTGTTGGTAAGGGCGTAACTGACCTTTGAAGCCTTCGGGCGGTGCAGTCTGTTGTATCTCCTCAAAGTTACTCAGATTTTGAAGCTTACGACTCATGCTCAATTCGGTATGCTCGGATATTTCGTGGAGAATACCTATATGCGATTTGTTAAGTTGTAGGCTATCTTTTTTGACGGCAAAATGAAAAAGATGCTCATACTGGGCGAACCATTCTTCGGGAATGATCGCAATCTCCCCATTTGGAAGGACAAATTCTTGGATGCGGTTGAGGATATGATCTCTCAACTGTATAAAAGGTATCTTGTAAGGGCCGAAGTTGGCAAAGGCACGTATGTCAAACCAATCGTTGTCCTCAACAACTTCGATGTCCAATGAGGTCTTACCAATGAATATCTGTTTGTCCCCTGTTTCTTGTTTGATCTGAAAGCCTTTGTTTAGCAATTCTTCTTGATGCTGATTAAGCCAGTCGAAGATACTACTCACATTTTCTGAACTAGGAATGTAACTCCCGAATAATGCATCTTGTCTCTTTAGTCCGATATTTTCGAGGTACAAATGCTGCTTTTCTTCCCAGAGCGATGACCGTCTAATTCGAGTAAAGGTATACCAATCTGCATCGGTATCGTAATGTAGACGTACGGAGATTTTATGGTCGCCACCAGAAGGGAAGTTGTAGTGGCCATACTTGAATGATAGTTGGAGATGTGACTGTCCATCTACAATATAATTTAACGTCAATACGGGAATTGCTTCTTCTTTGATGGTCTTGATGTCGAAGCCCTCCGCATAAACGTTGTTTTTTTCGATAAGGTTAGAGACAAAAGTTTCGAAATATTTTTTTTCCGTAGCACGTGTCACTGTGATATAACGTTTGTTGAGGAAAGGACTTAGTTTTTTTCCTTCTAGCGGCTGGTCAAAATGGTACAGTGTGTTGTCCAGAAGGAGCCATGCCTGTGCATTGATGATGACTTCGGCATTTTTGAACATAAACTCCATCCTGTGCCCATCATATTTTAATGTAGGAAAATAGCGGGTCTCCTCTTCGCTGCGTCTGAAATGGAAGAGAATGGATGTCGCTTGTGGAGCTATCTGTAGTTTTTGGTCTGCAGAATATCCGTCCTTTTTACTCATCAAGAATAGGGGTTTCTGACCGATTAATTCTAATGCTTTGAGTAGCTTCTGTTCTAATTTGGGACGGATGTAATCGTATATTTTTTGATCGAATACGTTGAGGAAGTAATCTGCCGGGCGTATTGCTTTTTTATGGTATTTCTTGATGACATGGGTCTGTTCGACCTCGTCCAAAAGTTTGATGATTTTGTAATCTTGTTCATCCAAGGCGGAAGCATATTCATCTACTGTATTGGAAAATACCCGTTTGGAAGATAGCGAAAGACTTCCGTTGGCATTGAGCTGTACAATATGTGGTTCCAGTAGATAGCCCAGATAGGGGTGTTCTCCGAGTGAATAAACCAATTGATATCGAATGGATCTGTCTACTTGCTGCATCTTGATGAATTCTTCTGTAAGAAGGTATCTAAGATAACCCGAATAACGATAAAGTAAAAATAAAAAGCTAAATAATAGACTGTATAAGGGTAGCTTGTTATCTGTAGTCTGAAGCTATCGTGCCTTCATAAACAAATGTAGCTGGGCCTTTAAGGATTACATTACTAAATGTTTGATGATTTTTCTCAAAGGAGACGTACAGTTGACCTCCTAAGGCACGTACAGGAATTTCATGATAGCCATCTAAGCCTTCTTTAAAGGCCATAGCCATAGCTACAGCAGTAGCGCCTGTGCCGCAGGCGTAAGTTTCGTCTTCTACGCCTCGTTCGAATGTACGCAGAAAATACCCCTCTCCTTCTCGTTCTACAAAATTGACATTTATACCTTCTTGCTTGTAAGTGTCGTTGTTGCGGATGGCATAGCCTTTTCGATATACATCTAACTGTGCAAGGTTGTTTACCATTGTTACGTAGTGGGGCGAACCAGTGTGTAGTATGTAAGAATCTCCGTCCATTTGGATTTCATGGACATCTGTCATACCTAATTTTACCTGTTCCTGCTGAATGGTAGCATGGTGTTCTCCATCAACTGCCAAAAAGACAGTCTCATCTTTTATGAGACCAAGATCGCGTGCGAAAGCTACGATACAGCGCCCTCCATTGCCACACATGCTGCCTTGATGGCCATCAGAATTGAAGTAAACCATTTCGAAATCAAATTCCGTTGTATCTTGTAGTAACATTAAGCCGTCGGCACCTATTCCAAATCTACGGTCGCATAAGTGTTTGACCAGGTCTGTATTGGTGTGATTGAAAAGCTTATTTCTGTTATCTATTAGAATGAAGTCATTTCCTGCACCCTGATATTTATGAAATTTAATTTTTTGGTCCATAAAACTTGAAAATATGCGTCAAATTTAATATTCTTGTTACAATTGTGTGCTAACGTGTTAAAACATGTTAAAAACCTGAAAAACTACTGTTTATTAACAAATTTTAACTGACAAAAGTTGTGACAGACCTTGTGATGGTACTACATTTGACTAACACAATTTGTATTTATTTGAATAGCAAAGTTAGAAATTAAAACAGCAAAGTAATATGAAAAAAATAGGAGTAAGTTTATTAGCAGCTGTCCTAGGAGGGGCAATCGCTGTAGGGGGATACAAATTTTTTGAGAACAAACAATTGAATAATATGACTTTTGAAGAACAGCAAAAAGTCTATTATGCAAGTAACCCTACAGGTGCAGCTATTTCATCTACTGGTAACCCAGATTTTACCCAAGCAGCAGCGGCAGTCTCGCCGGGTGTTGTGCATATAAAAGTTTCTGTGACGACACGTGCCAATCAACGTGGAGGGTCAGGTTCTCCGTTTGATATGTTTGAGGAGTTTTTTGGGATGCCACAACAACGACGTGGGCAAGCTCAGCCAAGACAGGCTCAGGCGTCTGGATCGGGTGTAATTATATCAACAGATGGCTATATCGTAACGAATAACCATGTGGTTGAAGATGCTGATAAAATAGAGGTGCAGCTTACGGATAATCGTACCTACGAAGCTAAAGTAATCGGTCGTGATCCTAATTTTGATTTGGCGTTGATTAAAGTAAACGCGACAAATCTTCCAATGGTTAAGTTGGGTAATTCGGATGATGTTCAAGTAGGAGAATGGGTATTGGCGGTAGGTTATCCACTAGGCTTGCAATCGACAGTAACAGCAGGTATCGTAAGTGCTAAGGGACGCCGTATAGGTATTCTCGATGAACCTTCGCAACAGAGAGGATTTGGACAAGGAGGACAGCCTGAGCAGATGGTAAGTACGGCTATTGAGTCTTTTATACAGACTGACGCGGTAATTAATAAAGGTAATAGTGGTGGTGCATTGGTTAATGCCCGAGGAGAATTGATTGGTATCAATTCTGCAATCGCCTCACCTACGGGTACCTATGCAGGATATGGTTTTGCGATTCCGATCAGTCTTGCTAAAAAGGTGTTAGATGACTTTAAAGAGTTTGGTAGTGTAAAACGTGGTTATGTAGGCTTTACATTTACCGAGATGAATGATGCCGCACGTAAAGAATTAGGCATTGATGATGTAAGAGGATTATATGTTTCTAGTGTTGTAAAAGGGGGCGGAGCAGAAGCTGCGGGTATCAAGAAAAATGATATCATAACCAAAGTGGATGGTAAAGTTATTTACAGCTCACCTGATTTGCAAGAGCGTGTAGCACGACTTCGTCCAGGCGATAAGGTTACGTTGACTTATAAACGTGATGGAAAAGAGAAGGATGTAACAGTAACACTGAAGGGTGAGGAAGTAAACAAAGCAGCGGCTAGTGATGAAGGCTCAAGCGCTAGTGCAACACAGATCTTTAATAAACTTGGTGCAAGTTTTATTCCAGCAACAGATGCGCGTAAGAAAGAATTAGGAATTACGTCTGGAGTTGTTGTGACGGATGTGCGCCGTGGCGGAGTGTTTGAATATTTTGGTGTAGAACGTGGATTGGTGATAACTGAAGTGAACGGTAAGACCGTAAATAATGTGGATGATGTAGAATCTGCACTAGCTTCGACAAAACGTAATATCGTACGTATAAAGGGAGTTCCTCAACGTGGAAGTACGGTCGAGTTGAATGTACCTATTGAGTATTAAACCGTAGAATAGTTTATATATAAACAAAGTATGGCTTTCGTAAGATCGTCATACTTTGTTTTTTTATATAATAATGTAGATTTTTGGAATATGAAGATTTTGATGGTTTGTTTGGGTAATATTTGTCGATCGCCATTGGCACACGGAATATTACAACATATGGTTTTGGATAAAGGGTTGGGATGGACTGTTGATTCTGCCGGTACAGGAGATTGGCACGTTGGACATGCACCAGACTATAGATCGATCGCTGTGGCAAAAAGAAATGGCGTAGATATCTCTGGTCAACGGGCTCAACATTTTACGGAGATGCTGTTTGAGGATTATGATTTAATTTTGGTGATGGACAGGCAGAACTATAAAGACGTAATCGGTCTAGCTAGGAATACGGAACAGAAAGATAAGGTACGTCTGTTTTTGAAAGATGATGTGGTGCCTGATCCTTATTTTGATGATATGTTGTTTGATCCGGTATATCAAATGGTAGAAAAACGATGCAAAGAATTATTGCAAGAGTTATCTTAAAGAATCGCATGACAATTCTTACTTCTGAATTAGTTACTTTTGGTTTTTAAATATACATGAAAGCAACAGAAGTAAATAAAAAATGGAATGTCCTAAGGGAGGCTCTAGCCCAGAGTTTTGATATGGAACTACCCGATATAAAGGTGGTTTTGTTTTTAATCGGGGTACAGGAACTCGGACAAGGACCTAAGAAATTCTCCAAACGGGAGAAGGAGGAACTGATGCATATTGCAACATGTCGACTTTTCAGTTCGATGGGGTTTTATGAATTGGAAGGGTTGGACGAGCAAGGCTGGCCTCATTGGAAGTTGGTGAAAGCAATCCCTAACTATACATTATTGGAGCAAGAACTGATTATGAAATCATTGATTATTGATTACTTTCAAGAGTTGGAAGTGATATAACTTATTTTTATGAAGAGATTTTTACTTTCTATTTTTTTAGGATTATTCTTAGTGGCGACACAGGCGCAAAAACCACAGCACTATTATGTGGAGCTGAAGACGGGGAAGGGAAATATATTAATTCAGCTCTACAATGAGACGCCGAAGCATCGTGATAATTTTAAAAAATTGGTGAATGAGCACTATTATGATTCTTTACTCTTTCATCGTGTTATTAAGAATTTTATGATTCAAGGAGGGGACCCAGACTCGAAAAAGGCTGCGGATAATGCGATGCTTGGCAACGGTGGTCCCGATTATAAAATATCATCAGAAATCCAGGAAGGACTTATTCATAAGAAAGGAGCTTTGGGAGCTGCTCGGGACAATAATCCAGCAAAGCAATCTTCTGCTTCGCAGTTTTATATCGTTCAGGGGCACCGTTTTACAAATGATGGTCTAGATTCTTTGGAGCGTTTTAGATTGAACGGGAATAAGCTTTCTGCTTTGCAAAGGGAACAATACACTACTGTAGGTGGTGCTCCTCATTTGGATGGGAATTATACGGTATTCGGTCAGGTGATAAGTGGTCTAGAGGCCGTAGATATTATCGCGGGAGCGAAAACAAACGCTCAGGATAGGCCTATTGTGAATGAACGTATGTCGGCCCGGTTATTGACGAGGAGGGAAGCTGTGAATCAGGATCGTATCTTAAAGGGGCTTAAACCAAAATCTGGTTTTATAACGGAGTTCTTTGATGCTTTTAAATCAAAGAAGTATAGCCTATAAAGGGCTGTGTAAAGGAATTTATCTATAATTGGCTAGGGATGAAGATTGTAACATATAATGTGAATGGAATACGGGCTGCCTTGAAGAAGGATTGGGTAGGCTGGTTGAAGACGGTAAACCCAGATGTGGTGTGTCTACAGGAAATAAAGGCAACACCGGATCAGGTTCCTGAAATAGCTTTTTTTGAACAGATGGGCTATGAACATTACTGGTACCCTGCGCAAAAAAAAGGGTATAGTGGAACCGCTATTTTGACGAAGATAACGCCCAAGCATGTAGAGTATGGTTGTGGACATGAGGATTATGATTTTGAAGGCCGTATTATCCGGGCTGATTTTGATACGGTGTCGGTGATGAGTACGTATTTTCCGTCAGGTACTACAGGGGATGTAAGACAGACGTTCAAGTACCGCTTTTTAGATGATTTTCAGCTTTATGCGGACAAATTGATCCAAGAGCAGCCTAATCTTGTCGTCTGTGGAGATTTTAATATTTGTCATCGTGCAATTGATATTCATAACCCAAAATCTAATGCAAACACTTCTGGCTTTTTGCCCGAAGAAAGGGAGTGGATGGAGAACTTTATCAATTCTGGATTTATTGATACGTTTCGCCATTTGAATGCAGACCCGCACCACTATACTTGGTGGAGTTATAGAGCGGGGTCCCGAGGCAAGAACCTGGGGTGGCGCATCGACTATAATATGGCATCAGCTGCATTGAAAGACCGGATTGTAGCGGCAAATATTTTGAATGATGCTGTACACTCGGACCATTGTCCAGTATTGCTCGAGCTGAAGGATTGATGCCGTCTAGGCTAAGGTGTAGGAGGCAGCACATTTTTGTGTCTCCTCCACTTTACATTTGATAAGATGACAGCCATGCTCTGCCAACTGTTGAGGACCTATCTGCTCGACTAGGTACTTTGCTATATTTTCTGCTGTAGGATTGAAGGGGACAAGAACCAGGCTGTCCGCAGCAATTTCCATCAATGAAGCTAATAATGGATCCTCATTCCAGATGAGGAACTTGTGGTCGAAATTGTCTTCGAGCCACATGCATAGTTTTTCTTTTATTACGGAGAAATCGACGACACGGCCTACATTGTCTAACTCATCGGCTTGGACAATGAAATGTATACGGTAATTGTGACCATGCAGGTATCTGCATTTTCCTTCATGCCCTACTACCCGGTGTCCACATGAAATGTCGTGGTATCTCTCTGCTGTAATCATGACGCAAAATTAGATAAAATGTGGAGTAATCACGAACATTGAAAAGTAAAATCTAGGGAGAAGAAGGGCTAGTCGATGATTAATTTTGAATGTACGTGTTTGCCCTTTTGATCTGTGCCAAAGAATAAAATGTAATCTACTTTGGTATTAAGCCCGGAGGTGCCTTCTTTTTGGAAAATAAATAAGCGATTTATTTTCATCTTTATACCGTTTAAGGTGGTTTCTACAAAGTAGTTGTCGTCGGCGTTGCTGCGGAGATAAAGCCGTTGTTGGGGATAAGAAACAAGGCTCAGTTCGTACGACTTGTCACTTTGTGGTGTGGAATCGATACCGTAAGCAAATTTGCGCTGTATGGCGGTTATAGATTTTATCTCCGCATTATTGTCAAACATCTGTCTGCTAATCTTGACGGGATCATTGGAGTCTATTTTACCCTGCTTGTCGATATTGGCTTGATACAAATAGGTGTTTTTTCCGCGATTGTGCTGAATGTAGAATAGCAAGTCTTTAACATTTGGTTTTGGGTAACCTTCTTGTGCTAATAAAGGGAAAAGAACTGAACTGAAATAAAGCAGTAGTGGTAAGTAGTTGCGCATATATTTTCTTAGTTTCTTCGTCCGCCAAACATTTTTGCCAATAGCCATAGTATTAATGCTACTACAACCACAACCATAATGATGCCAGACCAGACTCCTGCTTTGAATATTCCTCCAATCACTTCACAGCTTGTGAAAGATAATGTAACTAGTGTCAACAGGGCTATAATACTTATTTTTTTCATAACTGATATTTACTTTATAACAAGTGATTGTCAAAAAAGTTTATTCCTTCAGTTTTAAATAATTGTAAAGAGTGAGTGCTAGCACAAAGCCATAGTATAGGATGGGGAGGGTAAAGACCGATTGGTTTGTTCGAAGCAAAAGTGCTGTCATGAAAAATCCCGAACTTTTTAGGGCTCGGGATTTTAAGTTTATTTAATACTACTAAATTTTTGCGGTTATTCTGCCCTTAATATTTTTGCAGCCTCAACCATTGATTCTAATGCTGCCTTGGTCTCTGGCCAAGCGCGAGTTTTCAAACCACAGTCTGGATTGACCCATAGCTGGGATGCAGGGACTACATCTTTTGCCTTGCGTAATAGATCAACCATCTCTTCGGTACTAGGTACGCGAGGGGAGTGGATATCGTACACGCCTGGGCCAATGTCGTTCGGATATTTAAAGTCTCCAGCGAAAGCATTCAATAATTTCATTTGCGAACGGGATGTTTCGATCGTGATAACATCGGCATCCATCGCTGCAATATCTTTGATTACGTTATTGAACTCAGAATAGCACATGTGGGTGTGGATCTGTGTGTCGTCCGCAACGTTTGAAGAAGAAACACGGAACGCACGTACAGCCCAGTCCAAATACTCTTGCTGATCGGCTTTACGTAACGGAAGTCCTTCGCGGATTGCCGGTTCGTCAATCTGAATGATTTTGATGCCTGATTTTTCTAATGCCTGAACTTCATCCAAAATCGCTAATGCAATTTGATACGTTGTTGTAGAACGTGGTTGATCGTTGCGAACGAATGACCACTGAAGGATGGTAACCGGTCCTGTTAACATTCCTTTTACAGGACGATTGGTCAATGACTGTGCGTAAGCGGACCAGCGAACGGTCATATCTGCTGGACGATATACATCACCATAAATGACAGGAGGTTTCACACAGCGAGAGCCGTAAGATTGTACCCATCCGTATTGTGTAAATGCATAACCGGCTAGTTGCTCTCCAAAGTATTCGACCATGTCATTACGCTCGAATTCTCCGTGTACCAACACGTCAATATCTAATTGCTCTTGAAGACGGATTGTGCTTTCAGTTTCTTCAGCGATAGCTTTGTCGTATTCTTCTTGTGTGATAGTTCCTTTTTTCAAATCAGCACGCCATTTACGTACGTCTTTGGTTTGAGGGAATGATCCAATAGTGGTAGTAGCAAACGATGGCAGGTTGAATTTAGCTTGCTGTGCTGTTTTACGTGCTGCAAATGGTGATGTACGACGGGCGTCTTCATCGGTGATATTGCCAACGCGTTCTTTTACTTCAGGTTTGTGAATTAGAGGGGAGGTGCGACGGCTATCAGCAGCAGCTTTATTAGCTTCAAAGCGTTGTGCTGTAGTAGCGTCTACTTCGCCGTGTGCTAATACTGCTAAGTCTTTGACCTCTGCTAATTTTTGTTTTGCAAATGCTAACCAGTTTTTTACTTGCGCTGGTAATGTTTCTTCGTTTTTCTCACTTTCCAAATCAAATGGTACGTGTAACAAAGAGCAAGAAGTACCAACCCATACTCTATCTGCTCCTAAAGCATGAACTGCTTGTTGGATTTTACTCAATGATTTTTCATAATCGTTTTTCCAGATGTTACGACCTTCTACCACACCTAAAGATAGTGTCAGAGAGGCAGGAACTTTAGCTAAAACAGTGTCCAGTTGGTTTTCACCACGTACTAGGTCAATGTGTAAAGCATGAACAGGAAGCGATAACGCGAGATCCTCATTGTCTTTTAATGCTTCGAAGTAAGTCGTTGCGATTAACTTAGTTGTACCGGCAGCTGCATTAAGACGCTCGAAGACGGTTGTATATAAAGCTTTTGTCTTGGCATCAATGTCTAAAGCTAGGTACGGCTCATCGATTTGGATATACTTAGCTCCAGCTGCAGCTAATTTTGATATGATTTGCTCATAAACAGGGAGTAATCTATCTATTAAGTCGATGCGGTCAAATCCTGCCTCTTTCTCTTTACCGATTAATAAATAGGTAATAGGGCCGATTAGAACAGGTTTTGTGTCGATACCTGCAGATTTTGCTTCATTATATTCGTTTAAGAATTTTTCTGAAGATAATTTAAATGTTTGGTCCTTGGTAAATTCAGGAACCATGTAATGGTAGTTTGTGTCAAACCATTTTGTCATCTCTGAAGCTGTGACATCAATTCCATCTTGTTGGAATCCACGAGCCATAGCAAAGTAAAGATCTAGACTGTAGCTGTTGTCTACCTTGCTTAATAGGGAGTTGTAGCGAGCGGGAATTGCACCTACTGTCAAAGAAAGGTCTAACACTTGGTCATAGAAAGAAAAATCATTGGAAGGAATTAAATCGATTCCTGCATCTTTCTGTGTTTTCCAGTTTGCTTCACGGATTTCTTTTGCTACTTGTAATAGTTCGTCCGCGGAAATCTTCTTGGCCCAATACGCCTCGTTAGCTTTTTTAAGTTCGCGGAATGGGCCCACTCTTGGGTAACCTAAGTTGTTGGTAATTAACATACTATTTTCCTTTTAAATTGTTTTAATAAAAAAATAATGCTGTAGAGAGAGTTCTTGGATCAGAAACTTCGGCTTATCTTTCCCCATTTACGGAGTAGAATTTAGCACCTTGTCAAGGGACAGGTTGCTAAGGCTTCATCGGGTCTAGTCCCTCTGC
>JBEBQJ010000064.1:0-23979 GCA_040395455.1 Sphingobacterium yanglingense
CTACTCACAAACGTAAAAAACGTTTAAGAAAAAATAGACACAAGAAAAAATAGTTCTTGTCGATGGTCTAAGGAGATTAGTCTTCAGAGACGCTATACAATCTATGATAAACTTAGCTGTTTGATCATAGATTGTATTTTTCATTGGAGAACATTTGTTTTTTGTGAATGTTAAACGACCATCTTTTGATGGAGTTTTCTTAAACAAATTTATGTTTCATTGGGATGATATAAGATAGTACGCGAGGTACTATTGTCCCCAAATTTAGTAGCTGTTGGTAAAGGAATTAATTATCGATTCGACCCCTGAGAATGGGGTGACTATTGCTTTACTACAGGACAAGCAACTTGTAGAACTAAATAAGGAACAGGTAGACAATCATTTTGCGGTAGGAGATATTTATCTCGGCCGGATCAAGAAGATTATGCCTGGATTGAATGCTGCGTTCGTAGATGTAGGCTACGATAAGGACGCTTTTTTGCATTACTTAGATTTAGGTCCACAGGTACAATCCTTACTTAAGCTTACGCGAGTAGTAAAGAATGGCAGTTATCAAGAGAATCTGCTTAATAGTCTAAAGCTTGAAAAGGATATCGATAAAGCAGGCAAAATTTCGGAAGTATTAAGCCGGAATGTATTGTTGCCTGTACAGATAGCAAAAGAGCCAATATCAACAAAAGGCCCACGGCTGAGCTCGGATTTATCCATCGCAGGACGTTTTGTTGTACTTGTGCCCTTTTCAAGTTCTGTTTCTATTTCCAAGAAAATCAAAGGTGGTGCTGAGCGTACGAGACTAAAGAAGATTGTAGAAAGTATAAAACCTGCAAACTTCGGAGTAATCATACGCACAGTGTCTGAAGGAAAAGGAGTTGAAGAGCTTCAAAAAGACCTTCTGGATTTGATTTCGAAATGGGAGCTTTTTACCAAGCGCCTTAAAAAAGCTGAACCTCCGCAAAAAGTCCTTGGCGAAATGGATAGAGCATCTACCATTCTGCGGGATTTGTTGACGGATGAGTTCACTCATATATATGTTAATGACCCTGTCATATACGAGGAGACAAAATCCTATGTACAGGAGATCTCACCGGAGTTAGAAAAAATTGTAAAGCTTTATAAGCATAAAGAACCAATTTTTGATCACTTTGGTGTTGAAAAGCAGATTAAGGCAGCTTTTGGCAAGACGGTTAATCTGCAAGGTGGTGCTTACTTGGTGATAGAACATACCGAGGCATTACACGTTGTAGATGTTAATAGCGGTAACCGTATTGCAAGCAAAGAAAATCAAGAAGATAATGCACTTTTAGTAAATAAAGAGGCCGCGAGAGAAATTGCTCGACAATTGCGCTTGCGGGATATGGGTGGTATCGTCGTTATAGACTTTATAGACATGCATAAGCCTCAGAATCGAAAAGAGCTGTATACCTATCTTAAGGAATGTATGGGAGAAGATAGAGCTCGACATACTATACTTCCTCCGAGTAAATTCGGCTTGGTACAAATCACGCGACAGCGCGTGCGTCCGGAAATGAGTGTTGTGACTAATGAAAAATGTCCTGCTTGTGATGGTACGGGAGAAATTAGATCAAGTATCGTATTACTTGATGATATTGAAAACAACTTGAGTTTCATACTCGAAGAGCAAAACGAAAAGGGAGTTTCCTTATGTGTACACCCTTATATAGACGCCTACATTAAGTCTGGTTTGATCTCTAAGCGAATCAAGTGGTTTTTCAAGTATGGAAAATGGATAAAGGTAAAACCGGTCCAGTCCTATTACTTAACAGAATTTCACTTCTTCAACTCGAAGGATGAAGAAATAAAGTTATAAAGAGATTAAAAAAGCTCCTCATGTACATGAGGAGCTTTTCTTTTATTGCTGCTTTTATGTAGATCTTAGTCTAGACTCAGCTCTTTTTCTTTGTTTATTAAAGAAGCAATACTTGTGTCATTCAATATTTGAAGCATTGCATTACGTACATCGATAAACGTATCGCGGATACCACAGGCATGCTCTTCCGTACATTCTTCACAAGAGCGGTAGAAGTTAAGGCTGACGCAGGGTAAGAGTGCAATAGGACCGTCAATAAGCCGCATTACTTGTGAAAGATAAATATCCTCAGGTGCCTTATTTAAGCTATAGCCACCTCCAGCCCCTTTCTTTGAATATAGAATCCCTGCATTTCGCATTTCCAACAGGATCTGTTCCAAAAACTTTTTTGGGATACGCTCCTCCTCAGCAATCTTGACAATTTGCATCGGCTCATTGCCATAGTTCCTTCCCAATACCATTAGGGCCTTTATCGCATACTTAGTTTTTTTTGAAATCATAGTCTGTATTCTGTTGCCTCAAAAATACGAAATAATTACGCTTAATAGCTATTGTCCCAATACTTCGACAATAGTGTGGCCTATGTTGCCGTTTGGTTCCATGACGTGTAGCAAGGAAGCAAGTGTAGGAGCTATATCCACAATCTGTACGGATCTGTTGCTTACTCCAGGTTTTATTCCCCAGCCCATAAACAATAAAGGGATGTGCGAATCATATGCCGACCATACACCGTGCGTTGTACCTGTACCTCGTGGAGTACCCGAGTACCACTGAGGTTCTGCTATGATCTGTATCGCGCCACTATTCTTGCGGTTGTAACCATTGATGATTTTTTCGCGAATAGGGGCAGGCAAGAACATGTTTTCGCCACCTTCCATATCAACCACATAAGCTACACCATCTTGGTTTTTTAAGTTTTTGATAATTACCTTTTTGACATCATCGATATCCAGATCTAAAGATGCTATTAATTTATAATCTAGATGCACCTGATAGTTCATTAGGCTTCGTACCAGTTTGTCAGAACCAAATTTTTCTGCCAATTCCGTATTAAGTTCGCGCTGTATCTGCCTCGTAAATAGATATCCTCCGTTTCCACGTTGGTCCGTATAGTACAGTGGATTGTAAGAAGCCGCGTGATCTGCAGTCAGGAAAAATGTATAGTTTCCCTCCCCAACTGTTTTATCGAGATAAGCCAAAAAATCAGCAATGTCTTTATCTAGACGCAGGTAGGTGTCTTCGATCTCCACTGCAGATAGAGAGTAACGATGCCCCACGTAATCTGTTGCCGATAGGCTGACACAAAGAAAATCCGTATTGTTCGTAGGATTTTTTCCCATGTTTTCATGCTCGATTGCGGCCTTGGCAAAGTCTAGTGTCAACGTATTGCCCTGCGGTGTTGTCTTTATTAATTCATAGCCCGCATCTTTCATCAGTTCCGATGTCTTTCTAGGGAAGGTAGGCGATTTCTCTCCCGGCCATTTTCCTTCATAGATATTGTCATCAGCAATACTATTGGTGTAGGTCTCTATAGGGTATAATGTGTTCCAGTCCTGTTTAAGGTATTTTTCAGGTAGTTTTTGCTTGTTAAAGGTATTGACCCATTTTGGAAGGTCTTTCATGTAAAATGTGCTCGATATCCAATCACCAGATTTGGCTTCAAACCAATAGGCTGCATCAGCAAAGTGCCCGGCAGGAAGTATACCTCCTCGGTCCTTAATGGCGATACCAATTACCTTAGACTGAAAGTTTGTTGCCAGTTTAAGTTGATCGGTGATTGTAGATGCTAATAGGTTACGGGGCGACTGTTTTCCTTCTTTTTCCGTTGTACCGACCCCTTGTACGTTTTCATCCTGTGTACAGTACATGGACTGTCCCGTAGCTTGTATAATCCAATCGTTGCCAGCAATACCATGAATAGCAGGTACAGACCCTGTATAGACTGAACTGTGACCAATTGCGGTATATGTAGGTATGTAGTTAATCAAGGTATTCTCGCAAGAGAAACCTTCCTTTAAAATTCTTTTGAAGCCGTCGTTGCCATAGCGGTCTGCGAAACGATACAAATAGTCCCATCGCATTTGATCTACCATGAGGCCGACTACCAATTTAGGTCTTTCCACTTGGGCGTTTACATCTTTGACCAAGGCTAGGGCTAACGCGAGAAAGAAAATGAAATGTTTTTTCATTGGAATAATTGTTTTAAGGACAATAAATCTATCAGGAGGACAGATATTCCTGATAGATTTATCTGTTTAAAGGTTCTGTTGAACTACAAATTAAGCTTTTTTAAGGTGATTAATAAGAAATTGTCCAGTAAAACTTTCTTTACACTTCGCCAAATTCTCCGGAGTTCCTGTAAAAACAACATTACCTCCTTTTTCTCCGCCTTCAGGACCGATGTCTATCACCCAATCAGCAGATTTAATCATATCCATGTTATGTTCGATGACTAATATGCTGTTGCCTAATGCTATTAGGGCGTCGAATGAGGTTAAGAGTTTCTGTATGTCATTAAAATGGAGTCCTGTAGTAGGTTCATCAAAAATGAACAGGGTCTTTTTACTATTATTGCCCTTGATTAGGAAAGAAGCGAGTTTTATACGTTGAGCCTCTCCACCGGATAATGTACTAGAAGATTGACCTAATTTGATATAGCCTAATCCCACATCCTGTAAGGGTTGCAACTTTGCCAAGACCTTAGGTTGGTCTGTAAAAAACAGTAGCGCCTCATCAACACTTAGATCAAGAATATCCGATACAGACTTTTCCTGATACTGTACGTCTAGTACATGTTGCTTAAACCGTTTCCCCCCACAGGCTTCACAAGGAAGTACAATGTCAGCCATAAACTGCATCTCGATCTTTACCTCTCCATCCCCCTGACATATATCACAGCGTCCCCCTTCTACGTTAAAGGAGAAAGCCGCTGGCTTTAGACCTCCAACTTTGGCTGCGGGAAGGTTTGCGTATAAGGCTCGTATTTCGTCCCAGGCCTTTACATAAGTTACCGGATTTGAACGTGAGGAACGACCGATTGGGTTTTGATCCACCATTTCGACCTGTTCTATCTGATGGATATCTCCTTCGATTCCATCAAATTGTCCTGTTTGTTCACCAGCGTAATTTCCCAATGACTTTTGTAGAGCAGGGTAGAGGATTCGTTTTACTAAAGATGTTTTTCCTGAACCTGATACTCCTGTGACAACGGTGAATACATGAAGTGGAAAGTCAACGTGAATCCCTTGTAGATTATTTTCTCTCGCACCCTTTATGCTAATTGCATCAGACCATTTACGTCTTTGCTTAGGGATAGCAATCTCTTTTTTACCGCTGAGGTATTGACCCGTTAGCGATTTTTTGTCTTTTAGAATCTGCTCATAGGTTCCCGCAAAGACCAATTCGCCACCATTGATTCCGGCCTCTGGACCAATATCTATTAAGTAATCTGCGGCCTCCATCATTTCTTGTTCATGCTCCACGACAATAACCGTATTACCGATATCCCGTAGCGTTTTCAAGACACTGATAAGCCGTTGCGTATCTTTAGGGTGAAGACCAATACTTGGCTCGTCAAGCACGTAGATAGAGCCGACGAGAGAGCTGCCTAATGAAGTTGCTAAGTTAATACGTTGAGATTCCCCACCGGAGAGTGTGTTGCTGAGTCGGTTGAGCGTCAGATAGCTCAGTCCTACATCACATAAGAACTGTATACGGTTTATAATCTCCCAAAGTAAACGTTTAGCAATTGTCGCTTCATTTGCAGATAGCGTCAGGCCGTTGAAAAAGGCCAGTGCTTGGTCTATAGGAAGTAGTACAAGGTCTACAATAGATTTACCGGCAATCTTTACATATGTCGCGTCTTTGCGTAGTCTACTCCCTTTACACTCTGGGCAGTCTGTTTTGCCTCGGTAGCGGGATAGCATGACGCGATATTGGATTTTATAGGTCTGCTCTTCCAGTTCTTGGAAGAAATCATTCAAACCTCTAAAATATTTATTTCCGGTCCACAGAAGTTCTTGTTGTTCTTTTGTAAGATCTCCATATGACCTATGGATTGGGAAGTCAAATTTAATAGCCGTTTTCACTAAGGCTTCCAACCAAGTGCCCATTTTCTCTCCTCGCCAGGGGGCTAAGGCTCCATCGTAAACAGACTTGCTTTTGTCTGGTACCACCAGGTCGGGGTCTATGCCGATGACTTTACCGTACCCTTCACAACGACGACAGGCACCAAATGGGTTGTTAAAGCTGAAAAAAATAGGAGTAGGTTCTTCAAAAGTAATCCCATCCAGTTCAAATTTGTCCGAAAAGTGAGAGCGTTGTCCTTCGATTTCAACCGTGCATTCTCCTTTGCCCTCAAAATAGGCTGTCTGTATAGAGTCGGCCAGGCGTGTGGTCGTGTCTTCTTCTCCGTCAAGACGTACACGGTCTATGACAATTTCAATATCGCCGGCCTTAAATGTTTTGTTGGAGACGGATTTGTCTTCAATTACGGACTCGATCTTTTCGATAGCCCCGTTGAAGAATATACGGACAAAACCTTTTTGAAGTAATAAAGAAAGTTCTTCTTTCAACTTTCGCCCATTGGTAGAATGCAAGGGACTGAAAATCGTGACTGTAGAATCTATTGGGTAGGTTAGGATCCGATCTACGATAGCGGATACGGAGTTCTTGGAAACCACCTCGCCAGAAATCGGAGAATAGGTTTTTCCTATTCGTGCAAAAAGAAGTTTGAGATAATCATAGATCTCGGTTGATGTCCCTACGGTAGATCTCGGATTACTCGTGATTACTTTCTGTTCGATTGCAATAGCAGGAGCTATCCCTTTAATATAATCTACTTCGGGTTTGTGCATTCGTCCCATAAACTGGCGCGCATAAGACGACAGACTTTCTACATAACGACGTTGCCCTTCGGCATACAAGGTATCAAAAGCCAAAGACGACTTGCCTGAACCCGACATGCCCGTGATGACCACCAATTTGTTCTTCGGGATATCAACATCAATGTTTTTCAGGTTATTGACACGCGCTCCCTTGATTTGGATATGAGATTTTGGATTTTGCTCCTTCTTATTTTGCATAACTTACAAAGCTAAGCATTTCTGAGAAGTTGCGGGTAGGCGCTCTCGCTATTTTTATTTCAGAAATGGAGAGATACTTTTAGCTATTAAGCGTATTTGTGCCTGTTTGGTGTTTTTTGTTGGATAAAATTGCAATTTTCTTTACGATATAATTTAGTTTAATTCTAAATAATGTATATTTGCGTGATTTTCCACACATTATGAAGAAAGTATTTCTCTCGGTTGCACTATGGAGCACCACATTATTAACAGGCCATCTGCTAGCCTCAACTAGTACAGCATATTTTTTTCAGCAGCAGTCTTTAGTATATATAAACGGATTGGTTGTTTCTGAGGGTAAACCTCTTATAGGAGCTACCGTCACCCTAGTCGAGTTGGGTTTGACTTTGTCTAGTGGTAAAGACGGGAAATTTGTTTTTTCGAAAGTACCTCAAGGAAGTTATACGCTAATAGTACAATATGCTGGAATGAAAGTACAGCAGGTAAAAGCCACTCCAGGTAAAGAGATAAAAATTGAACTGGAAGAAAACGCTATTGCTATTGACGATGTTCAGGTAATTGGACAGCGTTCAAAGGTCAAGGGAGCGACTTCTACTTTTATCTCTAGACAAGCTATTGAGCACCTACAGGCGACAAGTTTGGCAGAGGTCTTACAGCTACTACCTGGACAGGCTATCTATAATCCCTCTTTTTCGACCCTTACTACCCCAATGATTCGTCAGGGAGGTAGTGACCCAACAGGAAAAACTCACGATATTAAATCACGGGGCGTAGCATCCCTTGGTACATCTATTATCGTTAATGGTGCACAGTTGTCAAATAATGCGGATATGCAGGCTGTAAATACCGCACAGAGTGGTGTATTGTCGAGTTTTGATAATGCTTCCGGGAGAGGAACCGATTTGCGGCAGTTGACAGCAGATAATGTGGAGTCTATAGAGGTCATTCGTGGTATTCCTTCTGTCGAATATGGTGATTTGACATCGGGCGTGATAGATGTGAAGACAAAGGCAGCAGTACAGCCCTTACAGGCCAAATTCCGATTGAACCCAACATTAAAACAAGGCTGGGTTGGACAAGGTTTTGCTGTAGGTAAGGATCAAGGAGCATTGTTTGTTGATTTAGATTATACCTATGCGGCTAATAATCAGATACAGACCAGCGAATCGTATAAACGTTTTAACACCTCTTTGCAGTATACTAATACTTTTGGAGCGAATCGAAATCTATATACCAATACGACTTTGAATTTTGGGGGGTATTACGACGATAGTAAGATAGATCCCGATCTAGCAATCAATCAGGTTATTAATCAGTCGGAGAACTATGATATTCGTTTTTCAACTAATGGACGGTGGAATCTGGATAAACGTTTTGCGCGGAATATCAATTACGTTCTTTCAGCTCAGTTAGGGGTTCAAAATGGTTTCCAACAGATGATGAATAGTGGTTCGTTGTTTGCAGTTTCGAATGCTTTGGTCGATGGTACTTATGAAGTTGACTTCTTACCATCCAGTTACCTGCAGCAGATTTATATTAAAGGGAAGCCCCTGAACCTACAAGCACGATTATCCGATAATTTTTATTTCTCTACTGGCGCAGCACGGCACGCGATCACCGTAGGGGGATCCTATACTCTCGACAAGAATTTTGGTCAGGGCAAATATTTCGGAGGAGATATGCCTCCTAAGAATAGTTCAGGATTAGGATTCAGACCTCGTCGTTTTGAGGATATTCCCGCGCTGAATCAAATTGCCTTTTATGCAGAAGATAAATTGGTAGTAGATGTATTTGGAAAACCATTGGATATTGTTGCCGGTTTACGTTACGATTGGATACAGCCTTTCAGAGATGACGCCAAGAGTGCTTTTTCTCCTCGTATCAATGCGTCCTATGAACTATTTAAAGATTTTTCTATCCATGGTGGATACGGTTGGAGTGCTAAGGCGCCATCGCTGATATACATGTATCCCGACCCTGTGTATCTGGATGTATTCAGTTTGAGTCATTATAAACAAGATCCTGCAGAAAGGCTTGCTTTGGTAACCACACGGGTATTTGATGCACAAAACCAGAATCTGGAGATGGCTAAGTCTAAGAAAATAGAGGTTGGTGTAGACTATAAAAAACTCTCCATTACAGCTTATGATGAGCGCATTGCCAATGGATTGGATATGTATCAATATTACAATTTTACCAATGTCCCAATCTATACTGTAGAATCTCAACAGCCTGGACGACGACCAGAGCTGAGTGATGTGGTCAAAGACTCTCTGTATGTAACAGACTATAATGTGCCACGTAATAATGTCAATATCGTGAATAGAGGGATAGAGTTTGATTTTGACTTCGGAAAAGTAAAGCCACTACGTACTTCATTTACCTTGAATGGCGCATACGCTTATACCAAATCGTTTGATAATAATCCGTTTGTATACGCGCGGCGTGTCCCTAACCAACCCTACAACAAACTGGGGGTATATGAAGGGAGAGGAAAGGAATATACACGGTTCTTGACGACTTTGCGGGCTATCCATCAAATACCTGAAATCCGCCTCCTCATCACCTTGACGGCTCAGACAATCTGGACAGATAAGGACAAGAATTTGAATTATACGTCTAGACCTTATGCCGTGATGGATATTGTTGAAGGCGGTGCTGGAGAGACGCGCATGTTGTCTGAACAGGAAATAGCAGCTATTTCTGAAACTTCGGGTTTATTCTTGCCTGTTGCAGAGTCTTATTATAGAACCGAATCCTGGAAGCCATTGTGGTTGTTTAATACGAAGGTGACCAAAGAGTTTGGAAAGAACTATGGTTTTTCATTCTATGTGAATAATATTACGAATAACAGACCTTATCAACGCAGTAAACGCTATCCAGATCAATTGGAAAAACGGAACATCCCGGTATTTTTTGGTAGCGAATTGAGTATCAAATTTTAAGTTTTGCGGATCATGAAGTATATCTATTTATTTGTCCTATCTGCTGTCGTATTCACGTTGGGCAGCTGTAGAAAGGATTTCGAACCAGTTAGCGCTGTGCAGCTTACATTGCAACTAGAGTTTCCAGATACATTCGTAGATGGAAGTGTGCCTAAGGGGGTAGAAGTGATGCTGCGCAATAATATTACAGGCGAATTGATTAAAACAAAGACTGACGGTCAGGGGCAGGTGGTTAACACGGTGATTCCTGGAACCTATACCGTGACTGCATCGAAAGCTTACAGCCCAGAGGAGACCTCCGAATTGTTAGGGAGCGAGGTCGAGATGTTTGTCAATGGAAATCTTTCGCCCGTTATCGTGAACGAGGAGAAAACAGTCTCCCTTAAACTGAAAAGTAGTAGAGCAGGAGGATTAGTAATCCGAGAATTTTATTACAGCGCGATCACAGCGAGTCCGTCCTATCTCTTTGATGGGTTTACAGAAATTTATAATAACTCAAACGAGCCTATTCGGATTGACAGTCTGTATATCGGTGCTACACGTGCCGCAGCGAATAGTAATAATTTGGCATCTGCACCTTATAACTTCTTAACACCCTATCCTGACGAGGTGTACTTGAATCAGGTCTTTATGGTTCCTTCAACAGGTCAGCCGAGATTTCTTGAGCCCGGAAAATCTTTGGTAATTGCTATTAGTGGATTTAATCATAAATCCGATCCGAATGGCAATAAAAACTCTCCTGTTGATCTAGGGGATGCCGATTTTGAAGTTTTTTGGAATTATCCTACAGGCCGAGATATAGATTATCCAGAGGTCCCTAACATGGTACATGCGTTTGCAGGTAGTATAGCTGGCTTCGATTGGAATATCGGAATCAATGGCGCGGGTATGGTGATTTTCAATACGAAGGACTTAGATAAACTGCCTGTCCGATTTGAGCCTGATGCGAAGGTGTCTAGTACAACACAATACATAGGTATCCCTGTTAGTGATATTATCGACGGTGTGGACGCAACAGCGAATGCTGCGATGTTTCTGAGTAATAAGCGTTTGCCGGTTTCTGTTGATGCGAGTATGACTACTGCTGAAGTGCCTCAAAAAGGTCGATCAGTACGACGCAAAGTCAAAACGGTAATCAATGGACGTACTATCTTTGTCGATACGAACAACTCATCTGCAGATTTTGAAGTTAATCTAACCCCCTCACCTCGTAAATGGAATTAAAAATGAGCAAGAAATTAATAATAAGTATTCTGATAGCGAGTAGTGTTGGAGCGGTGCGTGCACAGACTACAGCTTTTGAATTGGAGAAATTTAAAATACAGGAAGTTGGTCTGAAAAGTACGAATGCTTCATTATTGAATACCAATGATTTTCGGAATTTAGGAAATACCAGTGTATTCTATAATCAGAAAAGTGGTGATTTTAAACACCCCTTGCTGGCTTCGAAAAGTCATTTTGGTGGTTTCGAAACGGAGCGTTTTCAGGAGTTAAAGAATTGGAAGTTATATGGTCGGTTTGGATTGGACTTTGGTAAGGATAAAAAAGTAAATAATACCACACAGTTGGACCCCTTACGGTTGAATCCTTTTATCGTTGTTGACTCGCTGGGTGGAGATTGGAATAAGCAGAATTATGCACTCGAAACGAAGATTGCTTCTCCGATTCTGCACGAACGGATTGCCTTTGGACTGGGGTTTGATTATAAGGTGTCTACCGGAGCTCGACAACGTGATCCTAGGCCGTTGAGTACCAGTAATAATCTGGCTTTGACCCCTTCGGTAACCTATTTTCTGAATGAACAAAATGCGATAGCGCTTAATGGACGTTACGAATACTTTGTTGAAGATTTAAGTGTATCTAATGTGAATACGACTACCGTACATAATATGTATAAACTTATCGGTGTTGGTGAGTATGTAGGAAGTAGCCCAACTTTTATCGGTACCAGCGCGATTTCGAGAAGATATAATGGGAATAAGTTTGGTGGAGCTTTACAGTATGTCTTTAAAGGTGAATCCTTTCGCTTTTTTGGAGAAGGTCTTGTGAATCATAATGCCGAGCGCGCTAAAGATGGGAACACCAATCCTCAAGAAGCAGGTAAGCATGAATATTGGGAATACGGGGCAAATGCTGAAGCGGTGTATAACCATGGTCTTTCTATGCACAGGCTTGGGTTCTCCTGGAACCAGAAAAACGTCGATAATACAGAGTACCACCAGTATCAAGATGTTGATACGAGACAGTTCGTTACGTTGTTTTCAGCAGTGTTTAACACAAACCTAGTGACTAATAGTAACGTTTCATATGCCTTCACCAAGTGGAAAGGAGAGGTAATAAATTGGGATTTAGGACTGAATGTACAGTATTCAGGCTGGGATAATAAGTATGCCACCAACCAGAGCCAGCAAACGGTTGATCGTATGGGGTATGACCTGAGATTCAAGAAGTATTTCCAATTTCGTGATGCTTCTGTTTTTGCTGTAGAGTTGAGTCCAGGGTGTAGTCATCATATCGATTCCGAATTTAGGTATGATGAAAAGAGCTATTCCACAAATTTCGTAGCTAAGGATATCCTGTACCCTACGAATGCTTTTTTGGTTGCGGACTATTTCAATGTTGGGGCGAGTGTACAGTATATGTTTAAGCCATCTAAAAATAATACACAATTGTATATAAAACTGTCGGAAAACTATATCAAACCGACAGCGAGTAATGAATACTTTACCAAGTCACAATACCGTTTGAATTGGCAGGTTGCAGTAGGACTGTTGACATTTTAGGTGTCGTTGTTTATTTTTTTAAATTTCCTCTATAAAAGAGTCTAAATGGATGAGGAGAGCTACAAAATTCGCTTATATATTACGGCACAATTATATTGCCTGTGAAGACGAATTTATGTAGGTTTGAATTCGATATGTATAGTATAAAAAGGGTTTTAGGAGCGCTATTGTTGTCAGGAAGCTTGATGGCTAATGCGCAGGAGATAGAGAAGCCGAATGTTAAATCAAAAACTTCTTTCGCAATTGTCGTTGATAAAGCGACTTACGAAGCGGTAGGTCCCGAAATCCGTGCCTATAAGCAGGTGGTGGAAAAAGATGGACTGGGGACTTATATCATCTATGATGATTGGCAGTCGCCAGAGAAGATTCGTCAGATATTGCAAAAACTACATCAGGATAAAGGTGCCCCCTTGGAAGGAGTTGTGTTGGTTGGTCATATTCCGGTGCCTATGATTCGTGACGCTCAGTTCTTGACTTCGGCATTTAAAATGAATCAAAAAATACGATGGGACAAATCCTCAGTGCCTTCCGATAGGTATTATGACGATTTTGACCTTAAGTTCGATTTCTTGAAACAGGATACCGCAAAAGGTAAGGAACACTACTTTTATTATAGTCTACGACCAGATTCAAAACAATACATTGATATGGACATCTATTCGGCTCGTATCAAACCTCCGGTGGCGGCTGGTGAGCAGATGGTTCCTAAGATTAAAGCCTACTTGAATAAACTGATCACGTTACGTTCAAAGAGTTATCCATTAAATGATATGTTGGTTTCTTATGGACATGGCTATAACTCGAATTCGGTCAATGCAGTTTCAGGCGAAGCCCTAGCGTTGAAATCACAATTGCCACATCTTTTTAGACCAGGAGGGTCTATCAAGTTTCTTAATTTTAGAAACGCTGATTTCATGAAGTTTAATCTATTGTCAGAACTGAAAAGGGATGGGGTGGATTTTGCCTATATGACTGGGCATGGTACACCTACATTGCAGTTGATTAACGGCTATCCGCTCGTATCCAACCCACAACCTTCGATGGAGAACGTGGCCCGTTACCTACGGTCAAAAATGCGTGATGCCAAAGACGGCGGAAGAGATGTAGAGAAAACAAAAGAAGGATTTAAGAACTCTTTGGGGGTATCAGATAAATGGTTTGAGAATATATTTGATGCCAAATTAGCAGAAGAGGATTCTATTTTCAATGCAAATCTGGATGTGCAGATTGAGGATGTTCGCAACGCGGGTATTCAAGCAAAGCTTGTCTATTTGAATTCTTGTTTGACAGGTTCTTTTCATTTAGACAATTATATCGCTGGATACTACCCTTTCTCTAATAATGAAAACGTAGCAGCTGTTGCGAATTCTGTTGGTGTTTTACAAGATTTATGGCCTGCAGAAATGATGGGCTTGTTGAACAAGGGGTATCGTGTTGGCAACTGGCTTAAGCATATTGCTTATCTAGAGACGCATGTGCTTGGAGATCCCACCTTCCACTTTGATGCTAAAGATAGCTATGCGCTCAACGAGGCGGTGATGCTCAATAAAGATGTCACGTATTGGAAGAATGCATTGAAGGAAAATGATGCTGATGTACAGAGCTTAGCTTTAGTCAAATTGGTAGCCTTAATGGCGGAGAAGGAAAGTGCACCACTATTAAGAGATATTTATTTCAGTTCTCCGTTCGAGACCACACGCATGGAGGCATTCCAGCTGTTACGCCAATTTGAGAATAAGGAATATATTGAAGTCTTACACGCTGCAAAAAATGATCCTTATGAGTATATCCGTCGTCGGGCAATATATGATCTAACGGATTTTGGATCAAATGAATTTGTTAAAGACCTGATTCAATTCTATGTTTCTGATCCGCATTCTGAGCGGGTTGCTTATAGAGTGAGATGGGCATTGCAGTTTATGGACCCTGTATTAGCGAAACAAGAAGTGAATACCCTAATCCGGGAGAACAAAGCGGTTCATAATGGAGCTGCTCTGGCAGATAAATTGGATAAAGACCTGGATTACTATGGGACAAAACGCGATGATTTGATAAAATCTCTCCAAAATGAATCGCTTTCTGAGAAAGAAAAATTGGGAGAGGTTACAACGTTGCGTTTATACCGGCACCATGCGGCAGTACCTCAGGTAATCACATTGATAAAGGATGAAAAAACACCCGAAAGCATTCGTGTAGCAGCGTTGGAGGCATTGGGCTGGTTTACCTTGTCCTATCAAAGGGATAATATCATCAAAGGTTGTGATGAAGTACTGCTTTCCGATGCACCACAAGCGGTAAAGGATGAAGCATTGAAGACGAAAAACCGAATTCGGGAAGCGACGCACAAGATCTAATAGTTTGTGTGGATAAGAACAAAATCGCGGCAGATCTGTTAAGTACAATGAGGAAATAATAGTTAATGACCATTAAAAAAAGTCAAATTTTTCACATATGAACCTTATAGAGATAACAAGCCGGATTGCTATTCGTGTCGAGACCGTATGGAATGCCTATAATTCGGTAGAGGACATTATGCAGTGGAATCATGCCTCGGATGATTGGCATTGTACAAGTTCAGTCAACGATCTGCGCATTGGCGGAAAGTTTATAAACAGAATGGAAGCGAAGGATGGGAGTTTTGGATTTGACTTTGAAGGTGTCTATACCGAATTAATACCCTTTAAGAAAATTGCCTATACTATGGCAGATGGTCGTAAGGCGGAGGTGAATTTCGAATCGCACAAAAACTATACAGAGGTACTCGTGCGTTTCGAACCCGAGCTTGAAAATCCAGTGGATATGCAACGGGATGGTTGGCAAGCAATATTGAATAATTTTAAGAAATACGTCGAATCCGTTTATACGGTTTGATTTCAGAATAAAACGCACGCGCGCCGTACCTATACCAGGTGCGGCGCGCGTGCGTTTTGATGATTTTATTAATGCTGATGCGCCTCAAGCGGAGGGGTAATCATAATATGGGCTTTGTAGGTGCCCTCATCCATTAGCCAAGGCATTCCGAGGTTATTGTGTTGATTGGAAAGACCGAGGTCAGCAGCTTTAGCGAAAGGAACATAGATCACATATCTTCTTTTAGCATCTTTAATCTCTCCCGTTTCTAAATTCACATCCTTAGCGGCTCCCCAATAGCCATATAGCGTAGACGGAGTCTGAGGTATGGACAGTTTACCCTCTTTAAATTCCTGTTCACGGATTTTATCCCTTTCTTTACGTTTACCCTGCGCTATCAGTTCGCGTCCCCGAGCCATTAGAGGTTCTAAGCTCTCTGGGTAACAATAGGCGTAATACACCGACATTTTGTAGTCTGGAGCCAAACAGATGTAGCCATTGCTCCCTTCTCGAAGGGTGACGAAGTTTCCTTCTTGGTCATATCCATATACCTTTGCTCCATCCCTAAATTCGGCAGGAGCAGCCTGAACTGCAATTTTAATCTGAATTTCCGAAGCTAAAATTTTCTTGTCCTGTGCATGGATGTTGCCTATACCCGCCCAGAGTAGTAGTACAACGATTATCAATTTGTTCATTCTATAATTAATCATTTAAAAACTCAATTTAATCTATTTATTGTGCGTTCTATTTCAATTTTCAATTCTTTGGAGATTTTGGACTTTAATAGCGTCTGAAAATTTGCCAAGATTGCCTCTCTTTTCCAGGAATGGCTAAAAGCCCCTAGCGCAGTAGCAAATGCAATGCGCAGTTCAATAGGTTCTTGTCTATCATTTATTATATCAAGTATACCATCTATACCAGGGTGATAGTTGCGGGCTGCTAGGAGCTTAACTAGCGCAATCCGTTCTTCTGTAGGCCTAGTTTTATCTTTTATCTGCTCCAGTGAGATTTCAAGAACAGAAGGCTGCATATAGCTGTTTTTTACGGATTCTATTTCTGTCTCTTGATGTAATCGATTGCTGTTGCTTAAAGCCTTTGTCAGTGATTTTTCAACTCTATTCCTGTCAAATACTTCAAATGCTGCTATTGTAATCTGCTGGACTCGTAGTCTAGACTTGTCATTTATCCATACATGTGCTAGCGAGGGGATTAAAGTCGTGTCTCCGATCATTCGGGCATAGACCGCAGCTTGTTGAGCGACTAGTTCATATTCATCACTGAGCCCGGTTGATACAGCAGCTGTAAAATCTTTATTCTTATAGGCAGATAAAGCGTTTAGTGCTTGTAAGCGTACGGTACGATAAGGAGAAGTTTCAAAATAGGGCGTTACCGCTTCTGATAAGGTTGCGTTGTTAGCGCTGAGTTTATATAGCGCCAGTGTTTGGTAGATCGGATTGTCTTTCTTTAATAACAATCGCCAATATTCCGGATTATCTTCTTGACTGAGTTTTTCATTTAGTTTTTCCGTGTCCTTATTTGCAAAATGAAAGGTCGGATCTCCAAATAAATGACGCTCTAGGTTTAAACCCAGATTGTGAACATGCCCCCAGCGTATGCCGTAAGATAATAGACCGCTAAAGTTTATGTCTGTAGAGGCTGGTCGGCTATTGGCTTGTACTGCTATGGTGTGACCAGGATTGAAGATGTATTGACGGGCAGCATATGCTGTGCTATCGAATGCTCCAGCAGGATGTGTATCGAGGATAATGTATAAAGGATACGTATGCAGTTGTTTAATTTTCGGGTCTTGTAAGATCGGGCTGCTATCCGAGCGAATTAAAAATAAATCAACCTCTTTACGTTGCATCTCGTTTAAAATTGATGCGTTATTGTCGGTCTTAAAAGCTAATTGCTGTAAGCTGTTTGTCCGTTTTACTAAAAAAGGGAAGTACTCCTTGTAGGCTTTGGGCTCATCTTTCCAGACAGCCGTACATCCGTTATAGTAATTCCTACTCGTTGAGCTAACGACATGGTCTAAGACATTGTCACGACGTGTGCCAGCTACTTTTAAGAGGTAGCTAGTAATTGCTTCATAGGAATCACTAGGCTTTAACGTAGGGTAGTAGATTCGAGCGGAATAAAAGCTTGGGTTGATATTTCGCGGGCTGATCTCCTGTAATTTATAATAGTGGAGGTTCGTTTGGGCTGCATCTTGTTTGACATATTCAAAGTTGAGGTGCAGGTCGTCGTAGAAGCGGTCCGAAGGAATGGCCATGCTATTCGCTGAAAAATCATAAACCATAGGGATAGGAATATTACCAATAAAGACAGCCCCTTCCAGCGATTGTTTCGTTTTGTGCAGCTTGATAAGCTCTTTTTTGATATCGTCAGGGCGATTGAATACACCATGAATGATATAGGTCGGTATACCGTCGCCCTCAACTGTTTTTTGATAGGCTTTTATGGCGTCTTCTGTATGTGTATAGGTATCCTGGTCTACGACTATTGCAAAAGCCTTATTACTTGTACCTAAGCTGGGCTTTTCTATCTTCAACTGTCCATATGCAGTGACTGCAATAGAGAACAGGATGATTAGAGCGAATAGAGACTTTTGCATTAGTTTATATTATTTAAAGTTCGGCGGGCTTCGTCACGTAGCCTTTTTGAATGTCTGGTGTCTACCATGAGCTCTTTACAAGCCGCTATAATTTCTTGTTTACGGTAAGAATCCCCGAAGCAGGATAAAGATTCAAGCATTGCAATTCGTAAATCTATAGGCATCTTGCTGTTGCGTACGAACTCAAGGTACCGTGTTATGGATGGATGATAGTGTATGGTCCGTAAATCACTTATTCCCTGTCGTTGACTAGCCGGTTTTGTGTCAAAAATATTCTTGTCGATTTCTAGATAGATCCCCTTGAACTGGTTCTCATAAAAGCTTTCTTTCGCCTTAACGTTATCAATAAAGTTGTTGGCGGTCATAAAACGTTGTTCAGCGATGTTTTTAATAAGATCTTTATTAAACGCATAGAGTGCCATGTTTATAGCAGATAATATGCCTTCTGCGTGTTGATTCTCTATATAGGCATCTACTAAGGCGGGGATGAATATAGGATCTCCTATACGTGACATGGCATTGATTACTTCCTGACGGATCGATTCATCAGTGTCTTTAATGCCCTTTGCAAAAAGAACGGATCTTGTTTCTCCTTCCTGGCGGTCTGCTAGATGGATGCAGGTGTAACGTACCGTAGCATAATTGGAATTGTCGTAGTACTGCGTGATAAGCTTTGATAGCCCCTCATAGTTATGAAGATAGAGTTGGTTCAATAGAAAACTCTGTGCCTCTGGAGATTTGGATTTTGACAGGGCTTCTACTAACTTTTTAGTGCTCCCTTCGTGTACAAATCTAGTTAGTGTATCTGTCGAATTAATGGAGAAAGCGAATGTAGGATCCCCGAAAAGGTGTGATTCAAGTGTATTGTTAAGTTTGCTCCATTGACCGATATTGAGTCCCATGCCCAAAGAGCCTATGAGGTATGTAGGATGGCGGTGCGGGGTCGGTTGGACCGTGTTGGCCAATACAGTTAATGCAGATCCTTTACCCATGGTGAACTGACCAGCGCTATATTGTCCTTCACTAAAATTTCCTATGGGGTCGTCCGCAAAAATGGTGAATGTAACATTTGGATGGATCGACGCCACATTGGAGAGCGGATATTGGCGAATGAAGGCAATATCAAGGTCACGTCTTCTAAATTGATTAATGGTTTCATTCTGCAACTTACGTTGTTTGTCATCCTTGTAATTTTGGAACTGTGTGCTTGTCTTTAAAATCTGAGGGAATTGCTCTTCTAGAAAGTGTGAATGAGATGACCAAGCAGATAAAGGCTGATAGGCAACGTAGGACATGACCTGATCGATACTATCCTTGGTTAAGCGGGCTTGTATTGCTTTGTTGAGGTAAGTGTTAATCTGTTGATATTTGTCAGTGTCTCCATCTGTAGCTGGTTTGAGACGGGCAGAATAAATAGTCGACCTGATGCGGTTTGGGGAAGAGATTCCTAAATTATAAAAAAACAATTGCGGATTGGTTTTGCTCTGCTCAAGAAAATCGAAAGTCAATCCGAAATCATCGTAGAAGCGGTCCGATGGAATAGCTGTCGATACATTCGTGAGATGTTGCGCTTTTAGCACCATCGGAATGGGGATATCGCCGATAAAGATAACACCTTCTATCTTGACGGTTTCATAAAGCCTTTGCAGTTCTTTTTTTAGTTGTTCTGGAGACTTCCAGTCGTGATAAACAATTAAGGTAGGGAGAAGCTCTGATTCAACGATATCGCGATAAGCAAGAATTTCTTTTTGACATTTTTCAAAAGTGCTTCTGTCGGTAATGATGGCGAAAGAGCGATCTGTTATTTCGATTGTGGGCGGTATGATTTCTTGAGCTCTAACTGTATTCAAGATAGATAGATACGAGACTAAAACGAAGAGGAACAGTTTGTGTGAAGCCTTCATGATGAAAAAATAAGACTAAAGGTAAAACCAGAAATAACTGAAAATCGACAAAATATCAGCAACAAATATAAGCTGAAATTCTTAATAGTAGATCGGGACTAATCCTCCGAAAACTAATCCTATTGTCAAATTAAGTCCTTAATCGGAGTCAGGAGTGCCTTGATCTGTTTCTTGGAGCTTGGCCAACAGAACATTCACTTCTTCTTCTGACGAAGTCAGTTTCGCCTTGCAGATCAGTATCAACTGAGAGGCCTTTTTTATTTTGTCTGCCAGCTCATCCACATTGACATCTCCCGTTTCTATTTCAGAAACTATTTGCTGTAATTCGCTAAACGCGTCCTTGTATGTATAGTTTGACTCCATATGTTACTAAGTTGTTGAGAGGACTTTACTAGATAATATGCCATCGGCATAAATTGTTTCTATGATATCTCCTTCTTTGATCTGTTCTTTTGAAGTGACAGCCTTTCCATTTACCCGTGTTATACTAAATCCCTTCTTTAAGAGAAGCTCGGGGTCTGCCATATTAATAACGCGGGAGATTCCCTCTAGTGCACTTTGTTGCTCCTTTAGAATATGTTGGCCGTACAGTTTCAATTGTTGAGATAACATTTGTATCTGGTGTCCTTCTGATGTAAGTTTCTGTTTGCTATTCCAAGATAGTACCTGTGCCGATTCCGTAAGTTTTTTTCGGTGTAGTAGAAAAAAATCTTGGGCAAGAGAAATCATCCTTTCCTGTGCTTTGTCTACAGGGATTGAAAAGTTGTGAAACTTCTGGATTAGGAAGTCTGCGAGCTCACTTGGGGTAATTGCATTTTTGTAAGCTACCATTTCACTAACTGTTTCATTGGTCGAGTGTCCTATCCCTGTCAATACAGGAATGGGAAAGATTGCAATTGCTTTAGAAAGAGCGTAGTTATTATAACTCGATAGACCGACTTCACCACCACCACCGCGGATGATTGCTACGGCGTCATATTTTTCGAGATGATCGGCAATGGTAGCGAGTTGACGGATAATTGAAGGGATGGATTTATCCCCCTGTAGAAGAGCTGGATAAAGTGTTGTCTCTATTTTGTATCCCCAGGGGTTTTGCGTGATGATTTTAAAGAAATCAGATAGACCTTTACTGGTTTCAACCGAAATTATAGCTAGCCGTTTGGGGAGTAACGGGAATGCCAATCGTTTATTGGCTTCAAATAGGCCTTCTTGCTGTAACTTAGCTATACTTTCCTTTTTCTCTTTTTCAAGTTCACCCAGAACAAATGTGGAATCTATGTCTACTATGCGAAGACTTAGGCCATACAAAGGGTCGTAAGATACTCCAGCTTGAAATAATACCGTTATGCCATCTCGTAAAGGTTCGTTGAGCAATTGAATGAACTGTGTGTTAATTCGTTCAAAATCTGTTTTCCATAGTATGGAGCGTATCTCTGCAACTATTTTGCCATCTTTCTTCTCGACAAGTTCAGGATAACAGTGTCCGGAATGCTTGTAATGGTTGAGTTTGTTCATTTCTGCTTTTATCCAATACAAACTCCTGTAACGCTCTGCAATGGTTCGCTGTATGCTCTTCGTTACTTCTAGGAGGGAAAAAATAGTTTTGTCTTCAACCACTTCAGGCATGAATCAAAGGTAAATAAAAACTTTGATGTATAGTACAGGGATCAACTGGGGGACAGATTTGCAACAACTTATCTTTTAAAGGGAAATTAGAACGAATTTTAAACGCAGATTATGGGGATTTCATTCGGATATATCCGAATGAAGTCCCTATAAAGTCCGAATAAAGTCCCTGTTAAATCCCTATTAAAAATAAACAGGGTACCTAGCTGGTTACAACCTGTACCAAACTTATTGGAAACATTTATTTAGAGAGATAAAGGTAGTTTCTTATTCATATTGCGTTTTTGTGCGGTTTTTGCATATATTTACTTTAGAAACCTTATTGTCATGAATCAATTATCAATAAAATCCCTGACGCTCTTCGTCTTTGCTATGCTATGTGCCGGAGCTGTTAATGCGCAGTATAAACAAACAGTGTTAAATAAAACACAACTGCTATTCAATAAAGAGCATGCTGTCCCTCTAGGTCGTCTTGATCAAACAAAAATTGCGGTTGTAACTCCTGATTTGCAGAAGTATGCCCCCTTTATTCAGCAGTTAGAGCGTTACGCAGATGTCGCATCCTTTGATTTTTCCAAATATGATGAACAGACAAAATATTTTAATACGATTATAGTAGGCGGTACAGAGGCAGATCTTAGCAAAGAGATGTTATATATGTTGAGACAGTCGTTGGTCAATCGCAAGAATATTATCCTTTGTCGATTTCAGGACCTAAATGGGAGTCTACCTCAATGGGCACCATTATTAGGAGGTCGCGTCACGGAGCTTGGCTATCCGTCTTTTTCTGAAGTTGCGCAACGAAATATGGCTATGAGTGTCTTCGGTGGTTTGGCGATTACAGAAGGTAATAGTCGTAATCGAACAGAACAGACTCGTCTACAGTATACGCTAGGGGAGGGATCCGGTCTGAATATAGCGAAGATGACCCAAAAGATAGATCGCATTGCCGATGAGGCTATCCGTGAAAAAGCGGCACCTGGGATGGTGGTTATGGCGGTTAAGAACGGACAGGTTATTTTTGAAAAGGCTTATGGTACACACACCTATGACAAAAAGAGCCCTACAGTAATAGACGATATCTTCGATCTAGCTTCAGTAAGTAAGATTGCGGGGACTACACCTGTCATTATGCATCTCCAGGAAAAGGAGATTATCAATCTAGATAGCACGATGGGGCATTACTTATGGCAAGCCAAAGCTGGCAATAAAGCAAATATCTCATTGCGTACGGTTCTATTACATGAGGCAGGCTTTACTCCTTTTATTCCTTTCTATCGTCATTTAAAACCAGGAGATCTTCAGACGACTTCGTCTGCAACGCATCAAACGAAAGTGGCAGACAATGCTTATTTGAGAAATAATTACTACAGAGATGTGATGTGGCCAGAGATGTTGAATTCGGCCGTGAAGCCGATAGGTGATTATGTCTATTCGGATATCAGTATGTATGTGATGAAAGAGGTGGCGGAGCACGAGACAGCTATACCGATGGACGAATATGTACAACAGATACTGTATAGGCCAATAGGAATGAAGACCGCTGGGTATAATCCAAGAGAGCGATTTGAAAGATATAGAATCATTCCTACTGAAAATGATACTTCTTTTAGAAAGGTATTGCTAGAGGGGTATGTGCATGACCAAGGCGCTGCAATGGCAGGAGGAGTAGCTGGACATGCGGGGTTGTTTTCGACAGCCAATGATTTGGCTATTTATGGTCAGCTTTTGTTGAATAGAGGAGAGTATGGTGGTACACGCTACTTTAAACCGGCTACGGTCGACTTGTTTACCTCCAAACAATCCAAAACGAGTCGCAGAGGATTAGGCTTTGACCGTGCCGATCCGGATCCAAAGAAAGAGTACCCCTCAAAACTGGCTAATTCTGCTGTTTTCGGACATACAGGATATACTGGTACTTGTATCTGGGTTGATCCGAAGCATCAATTGACCTATATATTCTTATCTAATCGGGTGCATCCACAGGTTTCAAACAAGTTATCAGATCTGAGTATACGGGGACGTATGTTGGATGCAATATATGAGACTATAAACGAATCGAAATGAAAAAGGTATTGAGCTTTTTATGCCTATTCGGGCTTGTAGCTGTAGGATGGGCACAAGACCATGAAGCGGTACACCGTAGGATTATGGTTGTTGATGGGCACAATGATGTGATTATTACAAGCATTTTGAAGGGGAAGGATATCGGCAAGCGTTTGCAAAGCGGGCATACGGATATTCCTAGATTGCTGGAGGGTGGTGTGGACGTACAGGTTTTTGCCGTTTGGTCGGATGACAAACGTTGGCGCAAAGGTGCTTTTAAGCACGCAAATGATCAA
>JBEBQJ010000065.1:0-23834 GCA_040395455.1 Sphingobacterium yanglingense
CTTAAGCATGGGGGGGCACGGTGCATTATATGTCGGTATACGGCATCAAGATGTGTATGGTGCGATAGGAAGTACGGCCGGCGGTGTGGATTTTAGACCATTTCCGAATAATTGGGAGATTATCAATCGATTGGGATCTTATGCTGAAAACAAAGATGCGTGGGATAACCATGTGGTGATGGAAATGCTGCATCAGATCAAACCTAATAACTTGAAACTTTTTGTCGATTGTGGTACGGACGATTTCTTTTATACAGTAAACCAGAAGTTGCATGAAAAGATGACTTATCTTAACATCCCGCATACTTTTGTATCTATGCCAGGAAAACATAATTGGGATTATTGGAGCCAATCTATACTATTGCAGATGGCGTTCTTTGACCAGTTTTTTAGAAATTAAACGTACTATTCCTACCTACTTTTATGCGTATACAAATACTTGTAATACTAAGTATATTCACTTTTTTTGAAACATTTGGACAGGAAAAAAACACCATCAGTGGCTATGTAAAGGATGCTTCCTCTGGAGAACTTTTGATTGGCGCTGTCGTGCAGGTGAAGGATGAACAGCTGTCCACATCGACCAATAGTTATGGTTATTTTTCGTTGGATGTGAAGCGTAGCGACATTGAGATAGTGGCTACTTTTGTTGGTTACAAACCTTTATTTGTCAAGGTCAATGCAGCAGATCGGAAACGTCTTGGGCTCGAGTTGGTGCCGTTGGATAACATGCTGGAAGAGGTCGTTATATCTGGCAAGAAGCGAAATGATAATGTGACAAATGCACAGATGGGGGCTTTGAACTTTACGATGGAGGAGGTGAAAAATGTCCCTGTTCTGTTTGGTGAAAGGGATATATTGAAGACGATACAGATGTTGCCTGGCGTGGCCAAAGGTGGTGAAGGGTCATCTAATTTTTATGTGCGTGGTGGAGGTGGTGACCAAAACCTAATCTTATTGGACGAAGCGACTGTGTATAATGCGTCGCATTTAATGGGGTTCTTTTCGACTTTTAATTCTGATGCAATTAAGGATGTAGCGTTATATAAAGGGGGGATACCAGCTCAGTATGGAGGTAGGGCTTCTTCTGTATTGGATATACGCATGTTGGATGGTAACAATAAGAAGTTTGCGGCCGAAGGAGGTTTGGGGTTGATTGCTTCGAGGTTGAAATTGGAAGGTCCTATTGTGAAGGATAAAAGTTCTTTTATGCTATCGGGAAGACGTACCTATGCGGACTTATTCTTGAAACTATCGAATGACGAGACAATCAATAAGAGTAAGCTCTATTTTTATGATCTTAATGCGAAGGTCAATTATAGATTTGACGATAAGAATACCTTGTATGTGTCAGGCTACTTTGGTAAAGATGACTTAGGATATGGGGACTTATTTAGCTTTGACTGGGGAAATGCTACAGCAACTGCACGCTGGAACCATGTGTTCAACGAGAAGCTATTCAGTAATACGACGCTGATATATAGTGATTTCACTTATAACGTGAATGTCTCTAGTGATGATACTAAATTTAGTATTGCCTCGAAGATTGAGAATTTCAATCTGAAGCAGGACTTTTCTTATTATAGGAATAATAACAATACATTCCGGTTCGGAATACAGGGACTTCGTCAAAAGATTTCTCCTGCGAGTCTGGATGCTGCTGGAAATTCGGCTGTCAATTCTATTGACATTGAAAAACGCTATGGTATTGAAGCTGCTGCGTATGCTTCGCATGAATGGAAACCTGCTGATTGGCTGTCTGTGATATATGGTCTTCGGATTACCGATTTTATGGTGCAAGGCCCAGGTACCTATTACGATTTTGATGAAGATGGTGAGGTAGTTGATTCTAAGGAGTATGGTAGTTCTATTATCAAGCATCACTTGAACCTGGAACCCCGATTGTCTATGTCGTTTATCCTGAACCCTAAGAACAGTATAAAGATGTCTTTCAATAGGGTGGTGCAGAATTTGCATCAGCTGACGAATACGACCTCGTCCTTACCTACGGACCAGTTTGTATTGAGTAGTATAAATATTAAACCACAATATGCAGACCAAGTAGCCTTAGGCTATTTTCGTAATCTTGGGGACAATGCTTATGAGCTGTCTATAGAATCCTATTATAAATATATGGGCAATCAGATTGACTTTAGAAATGGAGCGGATCTGCAGGCTAATAAATATTTGGAAGGTGAGCTGTTATTTGGGCAAGGAAGAGCATATGGCGTAGAATGGTTGTTGCGGAAGACAAGAGGTCGCTTTAACGGTTGGTTGAGTTATACTCTGGGTAAAAGTGAACGACAGTTTGATCAGATTAATGGTGGGAATTGGTTTAACGCGCGGCAGGATAGAACGCACGATGTCTCTATAGTCGCGATGTACGAATTGACAAAGAAATGGAGTTTGGGTGCCAACTTTGTTTATTATACGGGCAATGCGATTACTTTTCCGAGTGGCAAGTATAGTGTAAATGGTAATACGATGTTTTACTATACGGAAAGGAATGGGTATCGTATGCCTGACTATCATAGATTGGATATTTCGGCTACGTATGAACCGAAGCCTGCTCATAAACGTTTTCACTCCAGTTGGTCGTTTGGCTTGTATAACGTGTACAACAGAAAGAACGCTTATATCATTGATTTTAGAGAGAACGAGAATAATGCGGATATAACGGAAGCTTATCGTATCGCCCTGTTTGGAGCGATACCTTCTGTGACCTGGAACTTTAAATTTTAGACATGAAACTACTTAGATTCTATATACTCACTTGTTTTGCTTTTCTGCTTGTCTCTTGTGAAGATTTGATAGATGTAAACTTGAATAGTGCAAATCCAAAGATTGTGGTGGAAGCAGATTTGAATGATTTAAGCACTTCGCAGGTGATACGGGTGTCCCGAACGGTGGACTTTGACTCGCCTTTATCCAGCGAGCCTATTGCCGGAGCGGAAGTAACAGTGAAGGATAGCCAAGGAGCGATGTTTAGCTTTGCGGATAAAGGCAATGGCCTCTATGTGAAGGATGGTTTTAAACCGATAGTGGGATTGACCTACAACTTAACAGTTAAGGTGGAGGGGCAGACTTTTGAATCCTCGACCAAAATGAATGTATTTGTACCTGTAGATTCATTAGCTATTAAGGAAGAAACGGTTTTTGGTGATACTTACTATTCGGTTGTCTTAAAGTTTGATGACCCTAAGGATATTCCTAATTACTATAAGTATGATATTTCAATCAATGGCAAGGAGTTTAAGTTTGCCAATGCATATAGTGATAAATTTAACGATGGCCTCTATGTGTCGCACCAGGTGACGGATAGAGATAACTCGATAGCACTAGGCGATAGTGTGGTTGTGAGGCGGCAATGTATTGCCAAGGAGGTGTATAGGTACTGGAATGAGATACAGATGCTGAATCCAGGTAGTGCGGCTCCCGCAAATCCGACTTCTAATCTTTCAAATGGAGCACTGGGGTATTTCAGTGTGAGTAGTGCCAAAGACTATGGCCTTATGGTGCTAAAAGAGAATGATTAAAGTGTATCAAAAGTATATCCTTTCTTAAGAAAATGTGAAATGGTATTGGGTAAGGCATGCTTTACCCTTGGTATGGCTTTTAAATTGTCATGAAATACGATTATGGAGCCATTTTTTGTATGCTTTAGCACATTGTTATAACACTTTTCGGGGCTGAGTTCTAAATCAAAATCACCAGATAGCACATCGTAATAGATGAGCTCATAGTCTTTTTTCAATTTGTTAATCTGCGATTTTGTAGCCCGCGCATAAGGTGGTCTGAAGAGATTACTTTTGGTGTGTTGTTGACATAGCCTAACGTTTTCTAGGTAGACGTCATCAGGGGTGTCCCATCCTTTCAGATGGTTGAAAGTATGGTTGCCTATACGGTGTCCTTCGTCAAGGAGGCGCTGAAAGATATCGGGGTGTTTAATGATATTTTCACCTACGCAGAAAAAGGTGGCCTTTATTTTATGTTTCCCTAATACATCTAAAATCCAAGGGGTAATTTCGGGTATTGGACCATCATCAAATGTTAGGTATATCTTTTTATCCGACCTCGGTCGGTTCCAGGTGACGGTAGGATACATCCAGCGTAGAAAAAAAGGGGCAGTCACTAAATACATTTCAGATTTCGGTATTAATTTCCCAAATTTAAGGAAAGATTATGAACCAATAGGTCTCAAATGGAAAAGAGAGGCTCCTAATGAAAAAGTTTTTTAGATATTTCGAGTTGTCCTTGGCAGAACAACGAGGTTTTATATTACTCGGTCTCGTTATACTGTGTGCACTTTCTATCCCTTATATATATAATATTTTCAGGCAGGAAGAAGAGATTCAGTATGAATTGGTTCCATTAACAAATATGGAGAATAATAGTGTTAAGGAGGGAAAAGAGGGTAAATCGGAACGTCATGCTTATAATCATACTCTTCCAATAAGGAATTTTGACCCTAATAATCTATCGATTGAAGAGTGGAATAAACTAGGTCTATCGTCTAAACAAGCCCAAGTAATCAAGAATTATGAAGCGAAAGGTGGAAAGTTTTTAACTAAGGAGGATTTGGCCAAGATGTACACTATTTCTAAGGCTCAGTATGATTGTCTGGAACCCTATATTAGAATTGATAAAAGTCGACTAACTGAAAAAGCGCCTTCTGTATTTCCAGATTCTAAATGGGTGAAGGTAGAAAAAGAGACAAAAGAGGATAGAAAGAAATTGGTAGATATCATGAATGCAGATAGTGCAGATTGGGTCGCCCTACGCGGTATTGGGCCTGTCTTTGCTAGGCGTATCCTTAATTATCGAAAAGCCTTGGGAGGTTTCAACAAGGTGGAGCAGGTAGCTGAGGTGTACGGGATTCCACCGGAAACTTTTGACGAAATAAAAGGGCAGTTGTATCTTCCACCAGGAGCTGTTGTCAAGAAATTGGAAGTTAATCGATGTACGGTCGAAGAGTTGGCAAAACACCCTTATATTTCAAAAAAACAGGCGCTGTGGATTTTTAATTATAGGGCGCAACATGGACCTTATAAAGATTTGGAAAGTTTAACAGGAGTAGAGATGTTGAATCAAGATTTTTTGCGTAAAATTGAGCCGTATTTAGAATTTTAATGAAGATGTTAGAACAAAAACTGCGGACTGTCGTTCGCGATATTCCTGATTTTCCAACTCCTGGAGTTGTATTCAAAGATATTACTCCTATACTGAAAGACGCTGGCCTCTGTATGGCAATTATTGATGATTTGGTGGAGCGCCTCAAAGGGATAGACATCGATGTGATAGCAGGAGTGGAGAGCCGAGGTTTTTTGTTTGGATTAATGCTGGCTACGAGATTAGGTATTCCGTTCGTTCCAATCAGAAAGCAGGGACGACTGCCTTATAAAACAATAGCTGAATCTTATAAGTTAGAATATGGTCAGGCTACGATAGAAGTGCATGAAGATGCTATTGATTCCGGAGCACGGGTGTTGGTTCACGATGATTTACTCGCCACGGGAGGCACTGTTGTAGCGAGTGCCAAGCTAATCGAAAAGCTTGGAGGTGTAGTGGTAGGATTTTCGTTCATAATAAGCCTGGACTTTCTGAAAGGAGAGGGACGGTTAACCCGTTTTAGTGACAATATTATTTCTTTGGTCAGGTATTAGGAATATTCGTTCTATTTTTTATTTTTACGGTTAAAAAAATATAATATATGGAATGGATCACTGACCCGCAAATCTGGATTTCTTTTTTAACATTGACTGTACTGGAGATCGTACTCGGTATAGATAATATTGTTTTTATATCTATTCAAAGTGCCAAGCTGCCTCTAGAACAGCAAAAGAAAGCAAGACAGATTGGTCTTTTGTTGGCTTTGGTGATGCGCGTACTGCTTCTGTTTTCAATAAAATGGGTTATGGGTCTTACCGCCCCACTTATTAATCTCTCAGAGTGGTTCGACTGGACCAATGAAAAGTATGCACGATACTTTGTGTTGTCTGGACGTGATCTGATTCTCTTTATCGGTGGATTGTTTTTGATCTATAAAAGTACGACCGAAATTCACCATAAGGTGGAAGGTGAGGTAGAGGTGGCGACGGTAGGTAAGAAAGTGGTTTCATTTGCTTCCATAATCGTACAGATACTTATTTTAGATTTAGTATTCTCTTTAGATTCCGTGATTACAGCAGTAGGGATGGTGGATCAGATTGGTGTGATGATTGCTTCGGTTATAGTCGCTGTAGGCATTATGCTGTTGTCAGCAGAATCGATTAGCAAATTTGTTAATGACTACCCATCAGTGAAAATGCTGGCTTTGGCATTCTTATTATTGATCGGGGTATCTCTTACGGCTGAGGCTTTTGATCAGCATATCCCTAAAGGATATATCTACTTTGCAATGGCATTTTCGGTACTGGTGGAATACCTAAATATCAAATCTCAAAAAAAGGCATTGAAGAAAAAGGAAAATGGGTAATGAAAAAAGGCCGGTCTACATGGACCGGCCTTTTTTTTGAATAGGGATTACTCTATTATACCCATTATTTTGTAAGGTTGGGTACCCAACATATACACGGAGTGTAGTTTATCTATACTATAGCTTTTGCCTTTGATATACTCTAGGTTTTCTGAAGTATTGTACAACAGATTTTGTGTGGACTTTTTAATGGTAAATTGTGTAGGGATATTGTCCATATATACAATTTTTAAAGAAGATAGATCCACAGAAGAGTCTGTAAAGGTATAAACAACAGTATGGTCCGTACTATCTTTTTGAAAAGTGCCCCGATAGGCAGCTTTGTTAAGATCTACAGCTAGAAAGCTGGTTAACTCTTTGTTCCAGTCTGCAATAATCAGCTCTTTGGTTTCTGATATACTGTCCTTTTGTACTGTCTTTTTTATCTTCGGTTTCGCAGTATTCAACGATGCGATTTCTTTCTGAAAAAAAGAAGGTAAATCGAATTCAGGAGCGACTAGATTCCCTTTTTTTTCAGCAGAGGATGACTCGCAGGATAAACTTAGCCCTACACTGAGGCTAAGAAGCCCCAGTGCAACAGCTCTTTGTTTTTTATAATAATTAATATACCAGGACATCACCAGTCATTTCTGTTGGAATGTTTAGACCTAATAGTTTAAGAACGGTCGGAGCAACATCCCCAAGTTTTCCATCTTTTATATGCGTATAGTCCTTATCAATCAATATACAAGGCACCAGATTGGTGGTGTGAGCAGTGTTCGGTGATCCATCTTCATTGACCATAAACTCGGAGTTACCGTGGTCGGCCAATATAATGAAGGAGTAACCATAAGCTAGACCTGTCTCTACTACCTGCTGTGTACAGCGGTCGACCGTCTCTACAGCCTTGACTACTGCATCAAATACACCAGTATGTCCAACCATGTCTGGATTGGCAAAGTTGAGACATATAAAATCAGGTTGGTTATTTCTGATATCCTCAGAGATAGCTTGTGTAATACCGACAGCACTCATTTCAGGTTGTAGATCGTAGGTAGCAACTTTTGGTGAAGGTATCAATAGGCGACGCTCGCCATCAAACTCGGTCTCCCGACCTCCGGAAAAGAAGAATGTAACGTGTGGGTATTTTTCCGTTTCCGCTATACGGACCTGTGTTTTTCCTTGTGCAGCTAGCGCTTCGCCAAGTGTTTGAGAGAGGTTATCCTTTTCAAAAACTACATTTACATTTTTAAATGTCTCATCGTAGGCTGTCATGGTAACATAATACAAGTCTAAAGGAGCCATATTATAATCTGGGAATGCCTCTTGTGTGAGGGCGATTGATATTTCGCGTCCACGGTCTGTTCTAAAGTTGAAACAGATAACCACATCGCCATCGGAAATAGTAGCTACAGGTAAATCATTCCCGTCCACCATGACGATAGGTTTGATAAACTCGTCGGTGATTCCCTCGGCATACGAATGCTGTACTGCAGAAATGATATCTGTAGTATGGGTACCCGCCCCTTGAGTAAGTAAGTTATAAGCCTGCTGTACGCGTTCCCAACGATTATCCCTGTCCATGGCATAGTAACGCCCTATAGCAGAGGCTATTTTTCCGCACGAATGCGCTAGATGGGATTGTAGATCCTGAAGGTAGCCTACGCCGCCATTAGGATCGGTATCACGACCATCCATAAAGGCATGAATGAATACACTGTCGTTGGATAGACCAAACTTCTGTGCGGCATCACATAATGCTTTGAGATGTTCGATGTGTGCATGTACGCCTCCATCGGATAATAGCCCTATAAAATGCACCTTTTTATTATTCGTACTAGCGTATTGAAAGGCCTTCTGTATGGTAGGGTCACTGTTAAAATCACCTTCGCGCGCAGCTTTGTTGATACGACCTAATTCTTGGTATACCACGCGACCGGCACCTAGATTCATATGGCCCACTTCAGAATTGCCCATTTGGCCTTCAGGTAAGCCTACAGATTCACCGGACGCTTCTAATTTAGAGTTCGGATAGGTTGATAGCAACTTGTCTAGAAAAGGTATCTGTGCAGCACGTACTGCATTTGAATTATCTTCTTTGCCATACCCTAATCCATCCAGGATGAGTAAGGCTACTTTCTTTTGATTTGAATTGTTCACACACAAATATAATGATTTTAAAAGAGAAATTTTTGATTAAACTAGGTTTAAACATCGTAATTGTGGCATAGTTTTGGCTCAGTACTTAGCCTTTTAAACCGTGTTATTATACTTTATTTGTTTTAGATGATACTGACCAAGAAATCTGTTTTTATTACTATTCCTGTGTTCATTCTGTTGTGTGCTTTTCAGGTCACAGACATCAATAGCTTAGTCATTCAAGCACTGAAAGGTAATAATGCGAAAGCGCTGACAAAGAGTTTTTCGTCATCCATTACACTTTCGATCAATCGCGAGGAACAGGTGGTCACGAGATTTCAGGGGGAATTACTTTTAGCCGATTTTTTTAGACAGTATAAGGTGACAGAGGTAAAGCGCATGACTGCTGCTGGCAATAGTCCGTCCAATCGCTATTTCATCTATAGTATTAAAACTACAAAACAAAATTTTCGTGTTTTGGTCAAAGTGATTGAGTTGAAGGGAGCTGCATCGATATCAGAGCTTCGTATCGAGTGATAATACTGGAGTTAATACACAATTATTTTTTAGAATAAATTTATTTTATTCATCTTAGCTTAATATTTGACGCTAATTAAATGGATCAAGAGTATAAGAAAGAGTTGAGCAATTTTGTTCAACAGGCTTTGGAGGAAGATGTTAGAGATGGAGACCATACTTCTTTGGCGGCATTGCCGGAGGATAAACTGGGCGAAGCAAAGTTGTTGGTAAAGGAGGATGGAATCTTGGCCGGCGTAGAGGTAGGAGTCGAGATATTACGTCAGGTCGATTCTTCATTACAGGTCGAGGTTTTTATTGAAGATGGGAAACAGGTAAAAGTTGGGGATATCGTATTGATTGCCAAAGGCAAAATTCATTCTATTCTAAAGGCCGAACGTCTGGTATTGAATGTGATGCAACGTATGTCTGGTATCGCTACTCGGACAGCCGAGTATGTCAAAGAATTGGAAGGAACCAATGCACATGTCTTGGATACAAGAAAGACAACACCTTTGCTCCGTTTTTTAGAAAAAAGAGCCGTTGTAATAGGAGGAGGAGTCAATCATCGTTTCGGACTGTACGATATGATATTGATTAAAGATAATCATGTTGATTATGCTGGCAGTGTCTCTGCGGCTGTGAATAATGCGGTGGATTATAAGAAGCGCACGGGCATCGATATTCAGATAGAAGTAGAAATCCGTAATTTTGAAGAATTAAAGGAGCTCCTTCAATGTACAGGAGTAGACCGTGTGATGTTCGATAATTTTGAGCCTGATGATGTACGAAAAGCGGTACAGCTAGTAGATGGTAGACTCATAACTGAAGCTTCTGGTGGAATTACTTTAGAAACAATTCGTTCGTACGCTGTGACAGGGGTAGACTTTATATCAGTAGGTGCATTGACACACTCAGTAAAAAGTCTCGATTTGAGTTTGAAAGCTAAACTTATTTAATAGGATTTAATGATTTCGATTTACTTAGTAAGTATTGTAATTCTTGCCTATTTATTTGGTTCCATACCTACAGCTGTATGGTTTGGTCAAGCTTTTTATGGGGTAGATGTTAGAGAGTACGGTAGTGGTAATGCAGGAGCTACCAATACGTTCCGTGTATTGGGGAAGAAGGCTGGCGCTATCGTTATGTTTGTTGATATTTTTAAAGGTTGGACGGCAACTAATCTCCCTTATCTGTTGGATACCACCATTGTAGGCGATTATAAGTCACCGCATTTTGTCAATTTTCAATTGGCTCTTGGGGTGATTGCTGTTCTGGGCCATTTATTCCCATTGTTCGCTGGATTTAGAGGAGGAAAGGGTGTGGCCACCTTATTTGGGATGGTACTCGCTATACATTGGCCAGCAGCATTGTGTTGTGTGTCTGTATTTATATTGTGCCTGCTGATTACACATTATGTTTCATTGAGCTCGATTTCGGCCGGATTTACTTTTCCAATCAGTTTAGCATTGATATTTAAGACGACGGTACCATCGATTATGCTGTATGCTATTGCGATATGTGCATTAATATTGATAACACATCAAAAGAATATTGAACGACTCTTAAAGGGACATGAATCTAAGATTTACCTGTTCAAGAAAAAGAAAGAATAATTAAACTTTTAGGCATACGGTTTGTTTTAAAAAATCTAGTACAGAGAGTCAATATCTAATTATAAGTTTATACAGATGAAAAAGCTATTTAAATACACGGCGATTTTGTTGATTGGAGCAACATTCGCTGGTTGTGCTACCTCAGCAATCACGGGTAGGAAATATCTTAAATTGGTAGATAGTAGTACAATAAATGACCAGGCAGCATTGGCATATAAGGAGTTTTTATCCAATTCTAGCACGAAGGTCGTTACCGGAACAGCTAATGCTACTGCTGTAAAACGGGTGGGTAATGATATTGCCGCGGCTACTATGCGGTTTTTACAACAGCGAGGTATGGCCGATCGCTACAACTTTAACTGGGAGTTTAATCTTATCCAGAACGATGAAGTCAATGCTTGGTGTATGCCAGGCGGTAAGGTCGCTGTATTTACAGGTATTCTGCCATTTACAGGTACAGATGCCGGCCTAGCGACTGTAATGGGACATGAAATTGCGCACGCGATTGAAGAGCACTCAGTAGCACAGGTCTCTAACAAAATCGCAGCACAGGGGATTGGGCAGATAATCGGTGTAGCTTCAGCAACTACAGATAATAAATGGCTGGATGCACTCAATCTGACGTATGGTATTGGAGCACCTATTGGTATGCTAAAATTCTCCAGAGATGACGAATTAGCAGCGGATAGAGCAGGATTGATTATTATGGCTATGGCTGGATATAATCCCAATGAAGCGGTCAAATTCTGGGAGCGTATGGCTGGTGCCAAATCTGGTAATCAACCTGCGGAGTGGACGAGTACACACCCTAGTGATGCAAGAAGGATTACACAGCTTCAGAGTTTAATACCTGAAGCGATGAAATATTATAAAAAATAAACTTCCACAAAAGCTATAGAGACAGCAACCATTTAAATGGTTGCTGTTTTATTTTTATAGAAATAGTATCTTTGCGACACGTATTAAAAAATGCTATTTATGTCAACAAAAGAAGATAAGATTGCAACTTTTGATCCTTCTCAACCAGGATTAGCAGATGCAAGTATTTATGGATTGCCTTTTTCGGCAGAGGAGAGTGAAATTATTATTGTTTCTGTGCCTTGGGAAGTAACAGTGAGTTATGGTGCAGGAGCCTCTGAAGGTCCGGAAGCGATATTGGATGCTTCATTTCAAGTAGACCTATTGCATCAAGAATTTCCAGAGTTATGGAAATTGGGAATCTATCTAGACGAAGGGCCTGCGCATTGGAAAACGAATAGTAATCTGTACAAAGAGATGGCTCAGCCAATAATTGAAGCGCTGGAGAATGGCGAGGTAGTGGATGATAATCCTGTTTTAAAGGCGGACTTAGCTAAAATAAATGAAGCCTCAGCAGTGCTCAATGCCGAACTTAAAGAGCTTGTTACTTCATGGATAAATAAAGGCAAGAAAGTTATCTTATTGGGTGGAGATCATTCTACTCCTTATGGTTATTATCAAGCTCTAGCATCGATTTATGGCGATTTTGGTATATTTCACTTTGACGCACATATGGATTTGCGGATTGCGTATGAAGGATTTACCTACTCACATGCTTCTATCATGTACAATGCGATACAGTTGCCGGAGGTGTCTAAGCTCGTACAGGTTGGTATCCGTGATTTCTGCGAGCAGGAAGTAGAAGTTGTCAAAGGTTCATCGAAAGTGAAGGTCTTTACCGATGCTGATTTGAAAAAGGGGCAATTTGAGGGCAAGACCTGGCAAGAGCAGGTCGACGAAGCTATTGCATTATTACCGGACAATGTAGCGGTGAGCTTCGATATTGATGCCCTGTATCAGTGGTATTGCCCGAATACGGGTACACCTGTACCGGGAGGTCTATCTTACGAGCAGGCGGTATATGCCTTAAGTCGTCTTGCGGAATCAAATAAGAAAATCATTGGAATGGACTTAGTTGAAGTCGCTCCAGGTGAGGACGAATGGGACGGAAACGTAGGTGCTCGCTTGTTATTCCATATGTGTGGCGTATTGGCAAAAAACAATGGCCTGGCAGTTGGAAACAAAGTCATATTTTAGGCTTTTATGCGTATTTACCTTTGATTTTGTTATCTTTAGGCGAATTTTGAAAATATCTACTAAATATTTCAACATTCACACTCTTAAAACGAAAAATTAATAATACTTCAACAGAAACTATGTCTTCTAAGATTATTTACACCAAAACAGATGAGGCGCCACTATTGGCTACTTATTCCTTTTTACCGATTGTACAAGCGTTTGCAAAAACTGCTGATATTGACGTTGAGTTGAGAGATATTTCATTGGCTGGACGTATTCTTGCCAATTTTAATTCGTATTTGAAACCAGAGCAACAGACAGTAGATGCTTTGGCAGAATTGGGGCAGTTAGCTACTACACCTGACGCGAATATTATTAAGTTACCAAATATTTCGGCTTCTATACCTCAATTAAAAGCGGCTATTGCAGAGCTACAACTTGCAGGCTACGCAATACCTAACTACCCAGACAATCCTTCTAATGATGAAGAAGAAAAAATCAAAGCAAGTTATGCTAAGGTTTTGGGCTCGGCTGTAAATCCGGTGTTGAGAGAAGGAAACTCGGACCGTAGGGCACCGAAAGCGGTAAAGAACTATGCAAAAGCAAATCCACATAGAATGGGCGCTTGGGCTGCAGATAGTAAGACGAAGGTTGCTTCTATGACAGAGGGCGATTTTTATGCGACAGAGCAATCTGTGACCATAGAAAAAGAGTCTCAGTATAAGATAGAATTTGTTGCTGCAGACGGTTCTGTAAAAGAATTAAAAGGTTTAGCTCCTTTGAAAGCGGGCGAAGTCATTGACTCTTCCGTCATGAATGTTGCTAAATTAAAAGACTTCGTTGCGGCTACTATTGCAGAAGCTAAAGCAGCTGGAGTTTTATTGTCAGCACACTTAAAAGCAACTATGATGAAGGTTTCAGACCCTATCATCTTTGGTGCTATTGTCGAAGTATATTTTAAAGAGGTATTTGCAAAATATGGCGAATTGTTTGCTTCTTTAGGTATCAATAAAAATAACGGCTTGGGCGAGGTGTTCGCTAAGATTGCGGGTAATGAAAAGGAAGGCGAAGTCAAAGCTGCTATCGAGGCTGCTATTGCTAACGGTCCTGATTTGGCTATGGTTAACTCCGATAAAGGAATTACCAACCTTCACGTTCCTTCTGACGTAATTGTAGATGCTTCTATGCCTGCAATGATACGTATAGGTGGTAAAATGTGGGATAAAGCAGGTGCAGAACGTGATACCATTGCGATGATTCCAGACCGTTCGTATGCGGGAGTCTACGAAGCTATGATTGAGGACTGTAAAGAAAATGGAGCGTTAGATCCTAAAACAATGGGTTCTGTACCTAACGTAGGTTTGATGGCACAGAAGGCAGAGGAATACGGTTCTCATGACAAAACTTTTCAAGCGACAGCTAAAGGAACAATCCGTGTTGTAGATGCAAATGGCGATGTATACATGAGCCAAGCTGTAGAAGCTGGCGATATCTTCCGTATGTGTCAGACAAAAGATGCTCCTATTCAAGACTGGGTTAAGTTAGCAGTTAATCGTGCTCGTCTATCGGCTACTCCGGCAGTATTCTGGTTGGATGAGGCGCGTGCACACGATAGAGAAATTATTAAGAAAGTAGAGAAATACCTAGGTGATTTTGATACAAATGGTTTAGATATCTTTGTAATGTCTCCAGTAGAGGCTACTAGATTCTCATTAGATCGTATTCGTGAAGGAGAAGACACTATTTCTGTAACTGGTAATGTTTTACGTGATTATCTTACCGATTTATTCCCAATCTTAGAAGTTGGTACTTCTGCTAAGATGTTATCTATCGTTCCTTTAATGAATGGTGGTGGTCTATTCGAAACAGGAGCAGGCGGTTCAGCACCGAAGCACGTTGAACAATTCTTAGAAGAAGGCTATTTGCGTTGGGATTCATTAGGTGAGTTCTTGGCTTTACAGGCTTCTTTGGAGCATTTGGCACAAACACAGAATAATAGCAAAGCTCAGGTTCTGGCAGATGCTTTGGATGAGGCAAATGCATTGTTCTTGGCTAATGACAAATCTCCGGCACGTAAAGTAGGTCAGATAGACAACCGTGGTTCACATTTCTACCTGACATTATACTGGGCTCAGGAATTGGCAAAACAAACTAAAGATGCTGATTTAGCAGCTAAATTTGCAGTAGTGGCCGAAACGTTGACTACCAATGAAGCTAAAATCAATGAAGAATTGATTGCTGCACAAGGTAAAGCGCAACATATTGGTGGCTATTACTTCCCGAATGATGAGCTTGCTTCTACAGCAATGCGTCCTTCAGCAACATTGAATACAGCGATCGCAGGAATTTAGTAATCCTCAATCCAATATAATCAAGTCTCTCTATTCATAAATAGAGAGACTTTTTTTTGCACAAAAAAAAGCCCCAACCATTCGGTATAGGGCTTATTCAATAGAAAATATAAAAAATTAATTAAAATTGATGACGAAGTCTTCTGGTTTTGTTCTCACTTTTTTCAGATTGACCAACCAGTCATTTGATTCATCTCTATAACCTAGTGCCAGTATAGTAACCGATTTAAGTCCCAATTTGTCAAGTCCTAAAAGCTCGTCCAGTTGCGCATTTGTAAAACCTTCCATCGGCGTGGCATCCACGCGTTGCTCTGCTGCTGCTGCGATCGCCATTCCGAAGCCAATATAGGCTTGTCGTGCAGCATGTGCAAAGTGTTGTTCTTTTGTTTGTTGCGCAAACATACCAAATAAGGTATTCTTATAGTCGTCCGAGGTGCCTAATGGCAATTCCCGTTCTGTTTCCTGCTGTGCGAATACGGCATCTACACGTTCTTTTGTATACTCGTCATAAGCCGCAAAAATCAAAAGATGAGAAGAGTCCACAATCTGTGTCTGTCCGAATGCTATAGGTTGAATTTTAGCTTTAAGCTCCGGATTGCTTACCTGTATAACTTTAAATGGTTGTAATCCCGACGAGGTAGGGGCCATTCTAGCTGCTTCGATAATATAGTCTACTTTTTCTTGTGCTACCGGAGCGCCGTTCATTTTTTTAGTGGCATATCTCCAGGATAAGTCTTGTAATAAGCTCATTGTTTATTTGTTGTTTTTTAGTGTAAATATAAAACCTTCAACAGCGTCTATCAGTGTAGCCGTAGGTGCCGAAGGGATATTGTCATCTGATAATAATGCGATTGCTATGAAGCCGTGAAGTGTAGACCAAAAGGTTTTTAGTTTCAGATACTTATCTGCAGTCTCATTTGCCGAATCGGCTAGGACTTGCTCTATAGCACTGTACATATAGTTCGAGGTCCGCTGCATTTCTTCCGAACTATTAATTGCTTCGCATGGAGGAATTCCCAAGCCGAACATAATTCTATAATGCTGCACATAGGTGGAGGCGAATCGCCAGTACGTATAGGCGATATCCCGTAATCGTTCGCTAGAATCGATTTTGTCCGAAGGTATCAAACTCATTTCATGCGATAGGATATTGAATCCTTCCTTTGAGAAATATTCGATGATAGCCTCTTTACTTTCAAAGTGTTTATAGATTACAGGTGCGCTATATTCGATTGCATCGGCAATCTTACGAATAGATAGCGCCTGCCAGCCATCCTCTGTGATTATCTTCCACGACTGGGTGATAATCTTGCTGCGTAGCTCCTGAATTTCACGTTCTCTTCTTGCTGTTGTACTCATGTGTTTGAACATTTAGTTAACACTGTTAGCAAAAGTAACACCCGTTTTTATTTTTTGCAAATACCGCTCGTTTTTTAGACTTTCAGTTGACAAAAATAAATCTATCTTTTTTTCTATCTTTAATCAAAACTGTATAATATGCAACAACAGAAGGTATCTTTAGTTCTAGGTAGCGGTGGCGCACGGGGTATTTCTCAAATAGGCGCTATACAATGGCTCCTTGAGCAGGGAGTCGAAATCGACGAGGTGGTAGGCTGTTCTATAGGCTCGCTTGTCGGAGCTGCTTTTGCTGGAGGAAAGATAGGAGAGCTGGGCGAGTGGATGAGTAAGCTGACCAAGCGGGAAGTGTTTCGTTTGATGGACTTTTCGGATCCTAGATTTGGGATATTAAAAGGTCAAAAGGTTATGCGTACGCTGCAGGAGGTTTTCGAAGATGTTGCTATAGAGACACTCGGCGTCAAATTTACCGCTGTTGCAACAGATTTGGCTAGTGAGCAGGAAGTTATCTTTCGCAAGGGGAGTATCTATTCTGCAATTCGGGCTTCAATAGCTATACCTGCTGTTTTTCAGGGGGTACAGATTGCCAATAAGTTTCTCGTCGACGGAGGTGTTCTTAATCCTGTACCTATTAATTACGTACAGAATATCGACAATATCAAGATAGCAATCAATTTAGATGGCCCACCAAAGGCGGTTGTAGGTAAATCATACAGCAAACTCAATGCATTAGATTTATTACAGGAATCTTATATGGCGATGCGACGCAGGCTGAGCCTACTGAGCATCCAATTGTATAAGCCCGACTATGTGATAAATATTCCTAATGACCTTTCAGGAATATGGGATTTCGATCGTTCGTCAGATTTGATAAAAGAGGGGTATGAACTGACTCGGAGCACGCTATCCGAACATATTGATAAGATAAAAGGTAAGCAAGTTTAGTTGCTCTTGCTTACCTTTTTATGTGTATTATAAATCTGCTTTGCGTATGCTGACTGCATTTTTATGGCCATGCAGTCCTTCTAGCTCAGCCAGTATTTCTACCACCGAACCAATCTGTTGTAGCCCTTCTTGACTTATCTGCTGAAATGTAATTTTCTTAATAAACGAATCTACAGAAACTCCAGAGTAGGATTTTGCATAGCCCGAGGTAGGCAGCGTGTGATTTGTCCCCGAAGCATAATCTCCCGCACTTTCCGGCGTAAGATGTCCAAGGAAGACAGAGCCCGCATTCAGTATCAGCGAAGTTATGGATTGCCAAGCGTCCGATTCGATGATCAGGTGCTCAGGAGCATAAGTATTCGAAAAATCCATCGCCGCTCTCAAATCTGTCGCTAGGATAGCGTAGGAATTTGCCAACGCGGCGCTGGCTATTTCCTGGCGCGGTAGTAAGCTTACCTGTTTACCCAGTTCCTGATTGACCTGTGCAATCAGTTCCGAAGATGTAGAGACTAGTACAGCCTGACTGTCTGGGCCATGTTCGGCCTGCGCCAATAGATCTGCTGCTATATAAGCAGGGTTTGCTGTATCATCTGCGATTACTAGTACTTCCGAAGGTCCAGCAGGCATATCTATACTGACATTCGTCTGACCTTGTATGATACTTTTCGCTTTAGTAACAAATTGGTTTCCCGGCCCGAATATTTTGTCGACTTTAGGCACAGTTTCCGTTCCGAATGCCATAGCGGCAATAGCCTGAGCACCTCCCACTAGATATATGCGGTCGATTTTCAATAGTATCAAACAGTAAGCCACGAATCCATTGATTTTACCTGATTTTTGAGGAGGAGAACAGACCACAATCTCTTTACAGCCAGCTATTCTCGCCGGAACACCCAGCATGAGCAGGGTAGAGGGCAATACGGCCGAGCCACCAGGGATATAAAGGCCAACGCGTTCTATAGGGCGAGCCTCACGCCAACATTTTACCCCTGGCATCGTTTCCGTTACCCGTTCGCGTTTCAGCTGCGTACTGTGAAAACGGTGAATATTTTGAAATGCGATTTCGAGTGCGCGTTGCTGGTCTCTAGATATTGTACTGGCGAGTTCCTCGATCTCGTCTTTGCCCAAATATACTTGTTCCAAATCCACCTGGTCAAATTTAGAAGCATAAGCTCTTAGCGCTTTGTCTCCTGAACTTTTTACATCTTCGATGATGGAATATACGGTGTCAGAGATAGCATTATTAGGGTCTGTATTTCGTAGTACCAGCTGTTCGATAGCAGCTGGAGATAATTCTTCCTGATTGTAAACTTTTAGCATTATAATATGATTTTTTCTATAGGCATCACCACGATTCCTTGTGCGCCCACAGACTTGAGTTTATTGATTTTACCCCAAAAATCATCTTCCGAAATTACGGTGTGTACAGCTACCCAACCTTCCTCCGCGAGAGGAACTACGGTTGGACTTTTGACACCTTTTAGTAGTTCCGTTACTTTTTCGAGGTTGTTTTTTTCCACATTAAGTACCACATACTTCGTCTCCTTTGCTCTTAAAACCGATTGAATCCGTTGCAACAGCTCCATTAGTATTTCGTTTTCTTCCAAGCCTTCGCGTGCAATCAATATAGCTTCCGATTTGCGTACATCAGCAAATGGCTTCAAGCCGTTGCTTTTTAATGTACCGCCAGTCGATACAATATCGCAGATAGCATCACTTAGCCCTAGGCCTGGAGCGATTTCTACAGAACCAGAAATTGTCTGAATATCGGCGTCTATTTTATATTCCTCAAGAAAATTCTTTAGGATAACAGGGTAGGAGGTTGCGATTGATTTGCCATTAAGATCTTTTAAATCAGAGATTTTAGAGTCTCTAGGTATAGCAAGTTTTAATGTGCATTTTCCAAATCCAAGTCGCTGTAAATAAGATACATTGGATTCTGTTTCGTCAATAACATTTTCGCCTACAATACCAAGGTCGGCAATACCTTCTTCGACATATCCAGGGATATCATCGTCTCTCAAAAACAAGATTTCTAGATTAAAATTAGAAACAGAAGTAATCAGAGAGCTTTTATAGTTCTCGAAATCGAGACCACAGTTTTTTAAAAGTTGAACAGATTTTTCATTTAATCTACCCGACTTTTGGATAGCTATTTTTAGATTTTTCAAAACGAATTGTTTAGGTGTAGTAAAAACTATTATTAATTATAAAAAATGAAATCGAGGGGGAGTTGCTTCACGTAGAAACACATAACATTACATATCGCCAATCTGGCGATGATGCATATGAATGTGATGTGTAAGCACTGTTGTCATTTATTAATAATAATTAGCCAAATGTAGAATTTTGTTAGAGCATTTGCAAATTTTTTTTTCTTACTATGGAAATTAGACAATCGTTTGCAATATGATTCTAATCCTGATTTTCTGATTGTCACTTTTTTGTTGCGATTCGCTGAATGTTTAATCCCTTATTTTAGGCATCATTAAACGTATTCAATTATGAAAAAAGTTCTATTTGCAGTTGCAAGCCTAAACCTATTGGCGATGGGTTTGAATGCACAGACGACATCCGATTTAACAACAATTACGAACAGTTTGTCCCTTTTTAGTGATCCTGTCGCTACGACTCTTAAAAAGGGTGTTAATACCAAAGAAGCGAATAAAATAGTAGATCCTGTTATCAAAGATGTAGCCTTGCAGATGCTCAAAGGAACCTATGATAATAGCTTTAAGCTCAATACATATAAAGCTTTACTTTCACCAACAACATTAGGGAAAGAGCTCAATATTGGAAATGGTTACAGCAAATATGAGAATATTACAGGCGTTTATCTTCCATTGGGCAAGCACGTTGTTTTGGTTGAGGGAATCGAAGCGGGTAAGAAGGTAAAACTAGTAGTTCCAAACTGGGAGCGGAAAGCACCAAATCCAGAAGAGCCAACCAAGGACCCCAAGGGATGGGGGATAGAGAAGCAGACATTTGACCTACAGAATGGAATCAATATCATTGATTTGAACAACTATGGTAGTCTGGCTTATATCGATTATTTCTCCGACACACCGGCAAAAGAAAAACCTATCAAAGTCCATTTTATCACGGGAAAGACGAATGGTTATTTTGATATTAAGAAGGACGATAATGCCGATTGGAATAAGTTAGTAGACAACGCTGTATTTCCTATATTGGACGGTATCGGCGAACATATACAAATCGCCTATCCTGTTGAATCCATCAAAAAATACGCTTACGGACGGGGAGTGGAGCTCATTAGCAACTACGATTCCCTTGTTTATCGCCAGCATCGGATAATGGGATTGATTAAGTACGGAAAAGTGCCTCAAAATAAGATTCTCTCGCGCGTAAATTATAATTATTACATGTTTAGGGACGGTGACGGAGTAGCTTATATGGGAGATAAAAAAGGCTATGCGATGAATCTTGTCGTAGACCCGAGCCGTGTTATAAAAGGCGATCCTTGTTGGGGATTTAGCCACGAAGTAGGGCATGTACACCAGACACGGCCTATGTTTAACTGGGGAGGCTTGGGCGAGGTGAGTAATAACTTGTTCTCCTTGTATGTTACACGGTCTTTTGAGAACCCCACACGGATTTCAAAACAAGGAAACTATAAGACCGCGAAAGAGAAGATAATTGATGGTAGAATATCTTTTTTACAGGATCCAGACGTCTTTAATAGATTGGTTCCGTTCTGGCAGCTGCAGTTGTATTTCGAAGGCGCTGGAAAGAATCCAGATTTCTATCCGGATTTGTTTGAAGCATTTCGTAATCAAGCCAATAGAAAGAGTAATTCCAATCAGGTAAAAAGCACGAACTGGGCTCAAGAACGTATGCAGGGTGATAAAAATCCAGCTGTTCATCAGTTGAATTTTGTAAAGACAGCTTGTGAAGTGTCAAAAGTCGATTTAACAGATTTCTTTGATAAATATGGATTTTTCTATGTTGGAGAGTTTGAATTGGACGATTACGGAACGTATACATACAGCATGACGAGCGAAATGGTTGATGCATGTAAGCAAGCCATTAAGAGCATGAAGCTAAGAAAACCTATTGTAGACCTGACTACATTGACCGATTAATGGTTAGCTGAGGGAGCGTTGGGCTATAGGATAGAGAAATCCGGTTAATATAAGAGTTAGCCGGATTTCTGCGTATTGTAGGATTGGTAGGACAGCTGCTCAATAAATCTATTTAACATAACGTAAATTATATAAACAACATGTGTTTTTTATCTTTAACTTGTTTAACATTTGGCTGTAATAAATACCATCGGAGTTTTATGCGAGCGAATTATTTGTTTACTTTGTATAAACATTGAAAACATGTCCTCCAAAGCAGATAAAGCAGAAAAGACAGTATACTTCAGTATTATAGGTAGTTTAGGTCTAGCTATAATTAAATGGTTAGCAGGTTTCTTCGGAAACTCATTTGCTTTGATAGCCGATGCCATCGAATCTACTACAGATATTTTCTCATCAATTTTAGTGTTGCTTGGGATTAAATATTCTAAACGACCAGCAGATGAAACACATCCGTATGGGCATGGTCGTATCGAGCCATTAGTTACATTTATTGTCGTTATTTTTCTGGTAATATCTGCAACGGTTATTGCACATCAAAGCGTGATTAATCTACGGACTGCACACGAGCCGCCTGAAGCTTGGACATTGTTTGTTTTAGCGGGAATTATTATATGGAAAGAAATTAGTTATCAAGTCGTTAGCCGACGCGCCAAAGCCTTGAATAGCACATCCTTAAAAGCCGACGCTTGGCATCATCGTAGTGACGCAATTACCTCAGTAGCCGCATTTATTGGGATTTCAGTTGCATTGTGGCTGGGTGAAGGTTATGAATATGCCGACGATTGGGCTGCTCTTTTTGCGTCTGGATTTATCCTCTACAATTGTTATCATATTTTTCGACCAGCCTTGGGCGAGATTATGGATGAGAATTTATTTGAAGACATGGTCGACGAAGTTAAAGAAATGTCTTTACGTGTGGACGGTGTTTTAGCGACAGATAAGTGTTTTGTTAGAAAAATAGGTATGACTTACATTGTTGATCTTCATGCTGTTGTGAGTCCTGATTTGAGTGTTAGACAAGGTCACGATATTGCGCACGCATTAAAAGATTATTTAATGCTTAATATGCCATCAATTTCAAATGTATTCGTACACATCGAACCTTTTGATCCTGCCGCAGCCAAAAAAGCTAATAGTTAAACGGCCCTTCTCCCCTTCCTGAATTGCTACTTTTGATTTAATAGATAGTTATTAGATTGATGTTTTTATTGTGTTTTTTTAGTTTTTTTGCATTTAATTATATAGAATTGTTAAATTTGGAAACTTCTGTATATAATATTTTCAAAGAAAGATGCTAAACCTTAACACTTTTATTAAACACGTTGAAAAGCGTAATCCAAACGAACCCGAGTTTCTACAGGCTGTGGTTGAAGTTTTGGAAGACCTCATCCCCTATATTAACGAATTTCACCCTGAGTTCGAGGGATTAAAGATTTTAGAAAGATTGACGGAGCCTGAGCGAGTTGTTTCCTTTCGTGTAGCTTGGTTGGATGATAATAACCAGATTCAGGTCAATCGTGGATATAGAGTTCAGATGAATAGCGCTATTGGCCCCTACAAAGGTGGACTCCGTTTTGCTCCCAATGTGAATTTAAGTGTTCTAAAGTTTTTGGCATTCGAACAGGTTTTCAAGAATTCACTTACAAGTCTACCTATTGGCGGAGGTAAAGGTGGATCTGATTTTGATCCTAAAGGTAAGTCCGACAATGAGATAATGCGTTTCTGTCAGTCCTTTATGACCGAGTTGTATCGTCATATCGGTGCGGATACTGATGTTCCTGCTGGTGATATTGGTGTTGGAGGCCGAGAGATTGGTTATTTATTTGGACAATATAAGCGTATTCAGAATAATTTCACTGGTGTGCTTACTGGCAAAGGTGTCAATTGGGGAGGATCTTACATTCGACCTGAGGCTACAGGCTACGGGCTTCTGTATTTTGTAGGTTGCATCTACGATTCTATCAATGAAGACTTAGAGGGAAAAACTGTTGCGATTTCAGGAGCAGGTAACGTCGCTTACTTTGCGGCAGAAAAAGCGATTTTATTGGGTGCTAGAGTAATTACAATATCCAATAGCTCGGGTACATTGTATGATAAAGAAGGGCTTACCTTGGAGAAGCTATCGTTTATCAATACACTGGGGCGCGATTTGAATAAGTTTACCAAGAAGTACAAGACAGCAACCTTTCATCCTGGAGAAAAGCCATGGCAGTTTAAATGCGATATCGCATTACCCTGTGCTACCGAAAATGAACTGAATGAAGCCGATGCCAAGAAGCTCATAAAGAATGGTTGTAAATGCATTGCTGAGGGA
>JBEBQJ010000066.1:0-23788 GCA_040395455.1 Sphingobacterium yanglingense
AATGAACGGCGTCATTAAAAAGATTGAAGAAATAGCAGGTCTTCAGAATTCTTCTGAAGATGAAAAGTTAAAAGTTCTTTTTAAAGACTCAATTTTCACATTCAACACCTCTCATTTCTTATCTGACTTAGAAAACAATTCTATATATGGGAGACGTTTTTCTCGCTATGTTTTGAGAAAAGTAGACTTTTTACTTGATGCTCCTCTATACTCTGAGAAACGTAGCTCTTATAATGAAATGTCAGTAGAACACATTCTCCCACAAAACCCTGAATTTAACAGTCAATGGTCTTCTGATTTTAGTATAGAAGATCGGGCAGAGTGGACACATAAATTGGGGAATTTGGTACTTATAAGCCGTAGAAAAAACTCTGGCCAAGGCAGGTTAGATTTTAGTGATAAAAAGACAAAGTATTTCTATTCAAGTATTGAATCTTTTCCAAATTCCTTAAGAATCATGCAAAAACCTTACTGGACAATAAATGAGTTAAAAGAAAACCACAAAGAATTGATCTCTAAAATTAAAGCACATTATAAAATCTAATAGGTCTATCGCATAGATACAAATGTCAACAACTTAAAAATTAGCATTATTTAAAATGCACAGTGGATATAGTATATCATAACATAAACAGGCGGCATGGACTATCTAATACCCAATGCTTGTGCTTCAATGCTTGGAGTGACTAATAACAATTGCGCCAACACCCGTTTCTGGAAGAGGCGCATTTATATTGTCCCTAAAGGGTATCCGCTGTTCAGGAATCAAATGTATTATTTACAGGATAAGCCTTGCGAATTGCAAGGCCTATCCGTATAACCAATTATAATTCTGAAGAACACGGAACGTATGCTCCGAGATCTTCTGCAAGCTTTAACGTAAATTGTTATAAAATATTTACCATTTCCCACGGCTGGCGCTTCAATGTTTTAAGTACCTAATAACGCTTGTTAATCCCTCCTTCAAAAGAGATGCAATTATACAGTTTTTAAGGAACATCCTAGTCAGGAAACAAATAAACGAGATATACCCCAAAAAGGTGGCCACTTATTAGGCCATATCTAGAGAGCAAGGGTTATGTTATAAGAAGTTCGCCAAAGAACGAAGAAATTAAACGTATATTTAACTAGTTTCAATTAGGATTTATAATCTCAAAATCAATTTCATAAATCCAAATTCTCGAAAGCCCTTCTGTCGTTTCTCTTGAGTACTTATCACAAAAAGGGAATATTACACTAACTTCCTTTTCTAAACACTCAGCTATATAAAATAAAGCAATCCCTAAAGTTTGTACTTTAGTAGATAAGGGAGAAAGATAGAGGTTAGTTATCTCCTCTGTTTTTAAAATTTTCTTCAAAAATAAGCTAATATTTTTTGCTGTTATAAACGGATCATTAGCTGGTGCATAAAGTGTATTTAAAGTATCCAAAAAGCTTTCTTTTGCATGCGAACTTTCTTCCGAAGCATTATATGCTTTTAAAATATTTTGTTGAAACATATCAGGCTGTAACGATGGTAAACCAAATATTTGGACTTTTTTTGAATTTTTCTTATTCTCTGAAACATTAGAAATTCTCGTACTGTCAAAACCTGAAGCTATGAAAAGATAATCGTTTGAACTATCTGGATTATGTGCTCCTTGAAAGCCATCAACTTGCCTAACCCTCGTTAGTAGATCCGAAAAAGAAGTTTCTTCGCTTTTCTTATACTTTATTGGGTCACTATAAAGGCAATCAAACTTTTTGATGCCTTTACTATGTAGATATCTAATCAAAAATAGTAGATGTGGTCTTATAAAACCTGTTATATCTATGCAAATATTAGCTTCGCTTAAAGCTAAATCAAGTCCCTCAAAATATTGCCGAATAACCTCGCCTTCAGACTTATTTCCTTCAAGTTCATATACAGAAATATTTGATTCATCTTTTACCGAAATTTCTTCCCGACAATATCGATACTCTGAAAAAACTAACCAGTGTTTCTTTACAGCATCAATATTATTAAAAACTTCCTGTACCCTATAACTATTATTATATGCTGAAATAAAAATATCATATCTATTGTGACCCTTTATCTCTCTTACTTCTTTAAACTTATGTTTATAAGAAATATCATACGGAACATTTTTATCAAAAACCATCTATATTTCTGAAAATAAAGTATGACCATATTCTGTTCGAAATGGCGCATTATAACGTATTTTTCTATTATTTAACAAATCTTCAAAAGCAGAATTGCTGACTAAAGTAAATAACCGATTGACTTCATCCTCTTCAATCTGTAATCGTCCTCTTCGATACAATGCCAAATCCCATTTTGGAGCCAACATTCCATTGATTTGATAAACAGTCATTGGTGAAATAGAATTTTTACTCCGATTTACCGGTAGTTTATCTATTTTTATTAAGTAGGTGTATTGCTCAAGAGTAACCAATAAATTAGAAACATCTTGATTTGAATTAATGAAATCAGGATTCAATGATATTGAAGATAACGAACATTCTGGAGGCACATCGGAAAAACGAGCTAATTGAATTAATCTTCCAATTTTTGATATTGAGCTTACCATATTCTCCCCTGTCCGACCTGCGCCCTTCGTATTTTCATAAAACCATTTCGACGCGTCTAAAACACCCTTGACTTGAGCTTCTTTAGAAATCTTGTTCCCAATAGAAGGCTTCTCATCTTTAAATACAGACCATCGAAAAATGTGTTTTAACATAATCAGCAAGTGTCGAGGAATCCCTGAGGACATATGAATAATTTTGTCTAGTCCGTAATAAGGAAGAGTTATTCTCGCTTCCCTATGAAGAGTATCAATAATATCTCCTTTAAATTTTTCTAATATTTTTGCCAGCTCTCCCTCCTTTTTTGATAAATACCTAGCACACTCGGCCTTTACTAATAGAGAATTATTTAAATGATTTCCACTTTTTTTCCACAGCTTGTAAAAATAAAAGACATTCGTCCTTTCTATTAATACGTCACTATTTTTTAAATTTCCGATTATCAAATCTATATCTTCTCTCAGGCAAAGATCTTTCTCTAACTTCTTCTTAAGCTTAACAAAATAACTTTTTGAAACGGATTCTTCGAGATTTGACAAATGGCTTGAAAAATCACCAAAGTTAAAACTTTCAAACCAATTACTAATTTCGTGATACCTACTTAAGACATTCTGCAATCCTGCCTTTTTTATCCTAGAAAAGACTATATTCTTAGCAAATTTCTTATATTTCTGGGGATCCTTTCTTAGCCAATTATCGATAACAAAATCCTCATACTCAGCATCTAGAATTAGACTCTCATTCCCACTAAATGTTTGATAAGTTTTCACTCCGTACCAACGTGCACCTATCCGAAAGGACACAGGGTCTTCCCTTTCTCTAATTAGAGTATTTATATATTGCTGTTGATATTCCTCTAAGTTTTCATACTCATCAACGAGAAACAAAAATTTAAACGTTTTAAAAAAGTCGACTCTCTTTTGAATAATTTTAGGAATGCCAAATATCAACTTCCCAGAGGATATCTTAATATCTATTTTTGGCTTTTCACCCAGCACAATAGAATTATTGACCCTATAATCAACTTCCTTTTGAAGTTTAGATAGATAATCGTTCAATTCTTTAAATGATAAAAACTCCTTATCATTATCTACATCGAATAATAAACAAATCTCTTTACAGATTATTCTTTCATTAATATCATTAAGATCGGCGAGTGCAATTGTTTCTATTAAAACAGTTAACAAAAGCTGAGCGAACCATAACTCAAGATAATAAGAGAAAATGATTTTCCATCCTTCATTGTTTACTAAACTTCCTCCAAACTTATGGGCATTTAAACCTCCACACCTTAAAAAAACCCCTAAGTACCCATCTTGAAGGATGCCATTCTTAAAATCTGATTTATTACGGATTTTTTGTAAGTTAAACGAGTAATATCTCATGATATGAGTTTTTCCACTTCCCTTCCCCCCTAATAGAAACAATGGCATAGGAGATGATGGCTTTAGAATATCAATAAAACTCTGATCTCTACTCAAATCAACCCAATAATTTTCGATGTCTTCATCTGTATAATCAACCGCTTTAGTTATGTTAAAAGGATTAATTTCAATATTTCTATCATTATACTCCATAAACTCTAATTTTTACTAAATCTTGGAAAAATTGGAAACCAAACAGGGTTATCTTCGTCATACCAAATTATCGGCAGAGTATTGTCAGGAACGTTATGGTTAAATCCTATCAATAATTGACCATCTTTAAAACCTAACTTTGATGACTCTACCTCCATGAGAACTTCATCAAAGTTGTCGATTCTTTCTAACCAATAGGGCAACATTAATGACCTTCCCTTAGTTTCACAAAATTTCCTCAATGCGTCTGTCTTGATATGTCCATCGATATCTGCCAAAACCCTAGATTCTGGATCAAAAACCTTAAAGGTATTATCAAATGTGATAACTGAATCAACTGAATCGAACAGATCTGTTTTTAATAGAAGTTGTTTTCCAATATCTGTAGCAAAAAGGAATATACATGATATAAATACGGTAGGTTTAAGCTGTCTCAATAAATCAATGTCTTCAAATATCTTTGACTTGGAAATTTGACTTCCCGATCCGCAAAAATCATCAAAAAAAATGTAACGTTCTAAATGAGGATATTTTAAAGAGACTTTATCACTAGAATCTTTTTGAAATAAGTTTCCATCAGATATAAAAAAATCAGTTTCTAACTGATTTTCCTGTCTTAATGGATAAATAAGGTGAGAACCGCTCTCGGAGATATTACCTAAAGGCAAAAATTTTGTCTTCTTTTTTATTATTGCAAATTCTCTCTCAATAAACTCAACATCTTTAGTATTACTATTTGCCCTTCTTATTTCATGGACTATAGGATATTTAAAGAAATCTCTATACAGAGATTTCAACAATTCCCTTAGATGAAAGCCACCGAAATACATGAACTTTGACAACAAGTACAGTGACATTAATTCTTCTTCTTCTGAAAAGTTTCCAAGCCACTTATGTACAGTGCTCTCTTTTATTTTTTTTTCCCAAACTGTTTCATATAGGATCTTGATTTTACTCATCAAGAAGTCCCTGTATTCTAGCTCATCCATTATTCTTTAAAACAATTATCCATTCTCTAGAAATCAAATCTGCTGTTTTATTCCTTTTCGTCATTAAGCCGAATGACTTAATGTCGTCAATCAATTTAAGAACAACCTTAAAACCTAAATTTTCAAGTAATTCAATTAGATATTGCTGCGTGTTAAATTCGTATCCACATACTTTGTTGTTACCTATTACTAAAACAAAATAACCATCTTTCTTCAAAACTCTATGCATCTCTACAAATACAGCATTCATTTCTAACAAATAATTGGCTGCAATTAAGGATCTAGTTGGATTTATTTTAAATATTTCCTCTAGTAAGAGATCTGCTTCATATACCCCAGTTTTGCATAAAGTACTATATTCGCTTTTCTTATAATTTTCTCTTCCTATATTTTTTGAATCTAAAACTTTAAGAGAGCTTTCATTCTCCAACTCATCCAACCAAGCAAGATTTAAACTCGAGGAACGTATATATTTTTGAGCTCCTGCATACGGCGGAGAAGTAATAATAAAATCAGCTGAATTGTCATCTACCCTATTCTTACCGTCTAGTTGAACTGTTATGCTCCTAGCATCATTCGAAATAATCTTGGAAGAATATTCATCAGATAGCGACTTTAGCGAATTGATTCTTTTTAAGTTCAAAGAACAAATTTCTTTAAATTTTTCTATGACATTAACACTTTCGAGATTTTTAATCTTTTGTGCAACCTCTGTATATAGGCGAGTATTGGGTTTATGGCGATTAAGATTAATTTTAACAGGCACAGAAACACGGCTATCCGCATAACTTACCTTTTTTATACAATTAGAAAAACAAACTAAAAAAAAATCTTTATAGTTATCATCCTGAATTTTTCTAATAGCAAGAAATAGCCTCCCTAGCTGTTTCTTAACATTAGGTGAAAACCAATAATCAATATTTTTTAAATTGGGAGTAAATTCTTCAGATTGAAGACCGAAATCCTTTTCAATACAGGATAGATGTTCTAATAAAAGCTCTGAAGATAACTTATTAGTTTTAACCCTTGAGATTAAACGAGCCAACGGGTTAGAATCAGCTCCGATAGAGTTTCTCCCAGCAATAATTGATTCAAGCAGCACTGTCCCTGATCCAGCAAAAGGGTCTAAAACTATATCGCCCTGTTTGGAAAAAATATCATTATTTAAGAAAAAGAAAGGGATATGTGCAATTAGTTTTGCTGGATATGAATGGATAAGATGAGTATATCTATCATTTCTATTCAAGTCCGGAACAAGTTCTCGAAAAGAAACCTCTATTGGAATTCTTGTTTTACTATACTCATCTAAATATTCTAAAATTGTCGTATTAAACATTGCTAAGAGCCTCTAAAAAATAATGATTGGCCTTCTTTCTACTATTATAAATCAGGTTAAAAATCTTCTAAACTTTAGCAGTAAAGATAGCACAAAATATCTGATATAGCATCAGCAAATTCAGCCAAGGTACTTTTCTCTTTTCTACCCCCTTAAAAAGATACTTTTTCCTGGTTAGCACCTCCTTCCAAAGAGATGCACTTATCTCGCGATTAGGAAGCGGGCGCTAGTAAGGAAACAAACATTTTTTACACAATATACTACCTGCTGGCTATACTATAACAAGATACTGACTAACTTTCTGAATCATAGATTCCAAACATCGGAGGTATGCCTAGTTCTTCTTTAATCAAAACCACTAAACTAGATTCCATTACGGTTTCCCTTATCTCGTTTGCTTGTAAACCTGTTACCTTTGCAATAAAAACAACTTAAGCTTGTAAAATAAAAGCATTTCCCATGTTAGCGCCTCTTTCCTAAGAGGTGCAATGATACAGTCCTTAAAGAGCATACAAATAAACGATATAGCCCCGGCTGACTGCGGGGGTTATGTTTGACCTATTATCACTCCAATAGGTTTTGCTGATTGCATATTCTTTAAATACAAGAAATGCTGACAACATTCTATGCTAAAGATTAATAGTACATGGGAATAACTAACATGAATACAATATAAGATTTTGTTTTCCCTCCTGCTTTCATATATTTGGGGAAACAAACCATAATTATGAAAAGTATACTGAGTTTAATTTTCTCACTATTAGCGCTCGCGGTTACCGCGCAAGAAATAGCACCTGGGTCAAAAGTTTTTCTAAATTTTGTAGTAGAGCAAAATAGCGTAGATCCTAGCGATGCTTTGGATATGTTTAAAAAAGAAATAACCAAACTAACATCTCTAGAGGTTGTGAATAATAAAAAAGATGCTGAGCTAGAGTTTAAGCTGCACGTATTAAAATCTTTTGGAGACATTAGAAAGGCACGCATTGAGATATTTACTAGTTCAGGAGAAAAGTTGCTTGAAACTAAGTGGAAAAAGGCTGGCTCTACATTTCAATATGGGATGTCCGGAACCAGAGGGGCAATAGTTATATCTATTAAAAAAGAGCTATTAAAGAAATACCCCAATCTTAAAGGATAATTGCACGAAACCTATATAAGGTCAGCGAGGGACTCTTCGCGACTTGAGAAAGAAATAAGGTTTATACAATATATCCCCTGCGGACTGCAGGGGATATGTTTAACCAATTATACATCCGCAGGGCGCGGATCCTTATTATGAATACTTAAAGATAAGCTTTATATATCTATAATACAATATGATACAAATCACAATAGACTCTCCCCTCTATTAACGGCAACAGCATAAACTCCTCTCCTATTTAATACGCTCAAACGACATGTTATTACGGTTTCCCATATTTTATACAATACTTAAGTTTTATTTTTAACAAAATTTACAATTTATAATTGCAACATAAAATATACTTATTTTTTTGCAATAAATCAATATTAATCTAGTTTACTTATATGCAGCAAATTGATAAAATTTCGAGAGAGGATTTCTTAGCTCTCTATGAACCTTTAATGAAAGGTTACAGTGAAAGTTTCAAATACAAACTAAAGACAGATCAGTTTTTAGCCAACATAATTTTTCAAGACAAAGACCAAACCACTATAGAGAACTTACATAGTTTAACAATTACAGAGATAGATCCTTATATCAAGTCATTCATCCTTAGGTTACTCTCCGTCAGAGAACTTATACACTGTAGAGATAACAATCTACCTCCTGATTTACGAACAATCTGGGACTATGTCGCTAACTCTATAACAGCAATTTCTACTGAGTATACAATTTCCTCAATTGGGTCTCAAGGATTTTTATCTATCCCCCTCTATAAATCAGATAAGAGCCTAGAAGAATTTGATTTTTTAAGACTTCATATATGGGATGATTCACTAAACGAATATATGGATCAAAAAAAATGTAATGATTTTTCTATTCATTCCCATACTTTCAACGCAAAGAGCTGGATAATAACAGGAAAAGTAATTAATGATCGATATGATTACGAGAAAGATTCAGAATATTCAGCTCACTCATTTTTTGAAGTGAAATACAACGATTCTATTAATGAAGTAAACCAACACACGTCCAAAGCAATAAACAAAAATGTAAATGCCCAATTGACACAGCTCAGTCAAGAAGTACATTTTGCAAATGGGTTTTATGAGATTGAAGCAAGCAAACTACATAAGTCAGGACATCTCAATTCACCCTTCTGCTCTGCCACTTTTTTTTCTTTCACTGGAAAAGAAGGCCTCGGAGAGTCATTTGTTATCGGACCAAAAGAAATTCAAGAATCTGAAATCAACAGAAAGACCATAATAGATCCAACAAATCTGATTGAAAAGATAAATAAACAAATAGGCCAATGAGTCAAAAAGAATTTATGTTATTAGATTGGATGAGAAAAATCCATCAACTAGAATATGCACACTGTTTTCAATCGTTGTATTATAACAAGGTGGAAAGAAGAACTGGATTTTGGACTTTCGCTTTATCTACAATTGTCGCGTTTACTTATAGGTTTCCCTTTATTAATTATCCATATATCAAGGAGTACGTCTTGCCAACTTTACTTTTTATCGTTGCCCTAATGACAGGTTACCAATCATTTATTAAACCTGGAGAAAAAGCAGAAACGCATAGAAAACTTGGATTAGAATATGAAAGAATAAGACACCAAATTGAAACAATTTTAACAAGCGGGTTATCTCCTTCAAATATTGATGATTCAATAATTCAAGTCAAATCAAACTGGGACTCGCTCAATACACTGTACGTTAATGAGAGACATTACACAGCTGCTAAGCTAAAAGTTAAGTCTTTTCAAAAGTACCCCGAAGAATTAGCTTTTTTAAATAAGAATTAGAAACTAAAAGTTATGTAAATAAGGCCTGTTGAAGGCTTATTATTGCATTTAAAACAAATCTCTATTGTAATACGACCTCTTAATCCATTTTACTCTAATGAAAGCAAAATTAGTTCGTGCCATTGATGTAATTATTAAATTTCTTGAATCAATTCGGTTTAGGTATTCTGATAAAGGTGAAGAAAAGCTAGGATATACTTCATTATCTCCAATAAATACCAAAGATGAAGATTGTCAATATTCTAAAGCTTTATTGTGGGCACTACAAAACAGAAAGAACGAAGACATTAAGAATATCGCTTTAACAGGTTCTTATGGAGCCGGCAAAAGTACTATCTTAAAGACATTCCAAGCCAATTACTTTGGGAAGGATTTAAATTTTTTAAATATTTCATTAGCAACTTTTAAAGAAGAAGAACCTCAATTTGACGAAAACGGGAAAGAAATCAAGTTAGATAAGACGGAACTACTAAAACGTATTGAAACCAGTATATTAGAGCAGATCTTTTACCATGAAGAAGACAGTAAAATACCAGATTCAAGATTTAAAAAAATAAAAAGTTACAGTCTTAAACATGTTTTTATTCTCTCTCTTGGCTATTTGATTTTTTTACTAGCTCTCTATAATTATATCAAGCCGAGCTTTATTCAAAGCATTTTTAAAGACTCTCCGTTCAGCGGTATGATCTGTGACATTATACATTATAGTAGTGTTTTGACTGTTGTACTAGGGCTATTTTTTATCATATCAAAATCCATCAGAATTATTAGCGCTGTTACAATCAATAAGCTTAAAATTCAAAATGCAGAAATTGGTTTAGGTGAAAATGTGAGTAAATCTATTTTGAATCATCACATTGACGAAATCCTTTATTTTTTTTCTATAAGGCCCTATAATGTTATTATCATTGAAGACCTAGACAGATTTCGAGAAACTGAAATTTTCACTAAACTAAGGGAGGTTAACTTACTTCTAAATAATTCAGAAAAAACTAAACGTAAAGAGATTGTTTTTGTTTACGCTGTTCGTGATGACATGTTTACCGATAAAGAACGAACAAAGTTCTTTGATTTTATTATACCAGTAATTCCGGTTATAAATTCATCCAATTCTAGCGAAATATTACTAAAAAAGAAAAAAGAATTTCGTTACAAGTTGAGTGACAATTTGATTGAAGATATTTCTTTCTTTATAGATGACATGCGCTTGCTTCATAACATTTCTAACGAGTTTTATTTATATAGTAAAAAGCTAAATGAAAATCTTAATCATGATAAACTATTTGCTATGATTACTTATAAAAACATTTATCCCAATGATTTTATGAAACTCAGTTACAATGAAGGTGATCTTTATACTGTATTTAACTCAAAAACACTTTTTATTAGAGATGCAGTTAAGGAAATAAATAGTGAAATCGAGAAATGTAAAGAGCGAATTATAGAATACGAAAGCTTATTTATAAACAACATAAAAGATTTAAGATTACTATATGTAATCAGAATAATGGAGAGTCTTCCTGGTTTTAATTCATTCGTTATAAACAATAAAAAATCTTCAATAGATGAAGTTATCGAAACCGATAATTTTGAATATTTAAAAACGAATAAATACATGTATGAACAACTTCAATACAACTCTTATTATAATAGGTTAGAAACTCGTAACCTGAATTTCACATTAGGGTTTAACGAAATTGAGAAATTGATAGATCAAAGCAAACCTTATCTAGAGAAGGAAAAAGAAGTTACGGAAATTAAGAACGGGAAAGTTACTTCTTTAAAAAATAAAATTCAGGACTTCGAAAAGAACAAGAGAGACATTAGGACTTATAAGATTGCTGAATTATTGGTAGCTAATAAACTCCCTGAAATGGTATTAAGCGAAAATATCAATAAAACTCTTTTAACCATCCTAATTCGCAATGGGTATATCGCAGAGGACTATATAGATTACATCTCACTATTTCATGAAGAAAGTATATCACGTCCAGATCACCAATTCCATATCAGTATTAAAAATTCAATAAAACAACCTTTTGATTATAAGCTCTATAAAATCGAAAAGTTACTTTTAAAAATTAGTCCTCTGGATTTTCAAACAGAATACATTCTGAATTATAGCATTTTAGACCACTTACTTTCTGATCAAAAAAAATATGAATCTCAATTAGAATCGTATTTTAACAAACTTAAAGACGAATCAAAAAGCTCTATTGAATTTATAAAAGGTTATTTTGAAACATCGCAAAAGTTAAGTGATTTTATAAGAATACTTTGCAACAAGTGGAGCAATATATGGGGATTCATAGAATCCAATCCTGATTTCTCGGAAGATTTGAAAGATTCCGTTTTTAAGGGAATAATTGAGTATGCAGATACTAAAGCTATCGCTGAGATTTCAAAACAATCTTCTTTTACAAAACTTATTCTCTCTGATCCTTTATTCTTAAATATTACCGAGAACCACGGTAAACTTCAAAAAGTTATTAAAGAATTGAAAGTAAACTTTAACAGAATTGACTTTGAAAACTCTTCTGATGAAATGCTGTCCTTCATCTATGAGGGAAGTCACTATCAATTAAACATTGAAATGATTGCTTCAATAATAAAAAAATATGGAGAGTATAAACAAACAGAGTTTGATAACTCAAATTACTTTGCAATTCAGTCCTCAAAAGCAGATCAATTAATTGAATATGTCGAGGCAAATATTTGCGACTATATTGAAAATATCTATTTAAAAATACCTACTAATGTCAATGAGAAGGAGAAGTCTCTTATTGATCTACTCAACAATGAAGATATAGAAGTCGAAACCAGAAAATCAATTATTTTACAAGTAGAAACTAAAATCACTCAGCTTGCAACTATTAACGATCTAGAGTTACATAGCACACTTCTTGAAAACAATAAGTTAATACCAACCTGGGAGAACCTATTATATAGCTATGAAAATTCAAATATTGAAGACGAAGCCGAACAAGATATTTCAGAATCGCTTATTGAGTTTATTAATATTTTAGAAAATGCAGAAGAACTGTCCAAAATTAAAATTCCTACAGAGGTAAACTCCAAAAATACTTATGGCAAATTCTGGAAGAAGTTACTCCAAAAAGATGAGATTGGAGATGAATCGTACGATCTAATAACAAAATCTAGTCCTTGGAGCTATAGTGACTTAAGCTTTGAAGAAATATCAGAAGCTAAAATTAAGTCACTTATCAATAGAGGTTGCATAAACCCTAAAGCAGAGAGTTTTGAATCGCTGAAGGAAAAATCTAATAATCTAAACATTTATCTGTTCGAAAAAAGAAAAAGCGATTATTTTAAAATATTGGATCAACTTACTTTTGATAGTGATGATTTAGAATTGGTATTAAAATCATCTGTTTTAACCAACTCTGAAAAATCCAGAATATTGAACCACTGTACTGACGAAGCAATAATCACAAATAATAATCTGGTTTTACTAAGTAGCATACTTATATCGGATAATTCTTTCATAGTTAGTGATAATGTACTTGAATCAATTCTTAATAATAGTAAAATTCCAGTTATAGAGCGTGTAGAGCTATTCAATAAGAACTCAAAAAAATATGACTTAGACTTTATTAACGATTATTTATTGAATCTTGGTGGTGATTATGCTCAGATTCCTGACAAGAATAAAAAGGCTAAAATATCTGAAAGTGACAGCAACAAACAACTGTTGGATATTCTGAAAAATAAAGATTATATATCATCTTATACTGAAAAAGACACTTATTATAGAGTAAATCATAAAAAATCATAAAACATCTATTGATAGCAAAGGAGAACTTGGTAAATTGAAATTGGTATACTGTACTATTTGTATATCAGTTTCAATTTGCGTAAATTTATTAAGTAAACTTAAATGAGTTGAGTACAACTCAACTATTTCGTACCTTTGCAGTCACGAATTGATAGCAATCGATAAAATGGGACAACAGGATTATATAAAAGACATCGCTCGCTTTGGGTTGGAAAACGACCAGGAGAAGCTATTGTCTACGTTGAACGAATTTATCGAACACAACAAGAACAGTAAAAAGGTAAACTTTGCCCTACAGCTGCAGTCGCTATTGAAAGATAGTATCCGCAAACAGCAGCATAGCTCGCTGCAAAAGGTGGGATCGCCATCACACTATCAGCACATACAGGATAGGGAGACGGATGAGCTTATCCTAGAAAAGCTGACGTCGGACTATAATCTAGATAATCTGGTGTGTACGCCATCTGCTAAGGATAAACTGGTCAACTTTCTAGAAGAGCACCGCAACAGCGAGCTGCTATCTAAGTATCAACTGCCGATATCAAATAAGTTACTGCTATACGGCCCATCGGGCTGTGGTAAGACGCTTGCCTCGTATGTGGTAGCAGGAGAACTGCAAAAGATGATGATCGTGGTCAATCTAGGTGCTATCGTATCGTCCAAACTGGGTGAGACAAGCAAGAACCTAGCGAAGATATTTCGTAAGGCAGCACAGGAGGATTGTATCATCTTTATCGATGAGTTTGACTCGCTGGGTAAGGTACGCGACTATAGCCAGGATCACGGTGAGATGAAGCGTGTGGTGAATACGATATTGCAACTCTTCGACTACCTGCCTCAAAGCAGTATGGTGATATGTGCGACAAACCAAAAGGATATGCTGGATGAGGCGCTATTGCGTCGATTTGATCTGGCTATATCACTGGAGCTACCGGATCAGCAACAGATACAGGAGCTGATCAAGCTGGTACTGAAAGAGGGTCAGTTTGGATTTGACCGTAAGGTGTCGATGAAAAAACTTATCGAAGTGGCTCAGGGTCTCTCCTACTACAGTATACAGAAGACGCTGATCAATGCGATAAAGCGGAGCCTCTTTGCAATGAAGGATAAAAAGACTATAAAGCCTACGATCGATACGCAGATATGGTATGATCTGCTGATACAGGAAAAAGAAGCCTTGGCCGTTGAATAAGCCAAGGCTTTTCTTTTCGAACTGTTTTATGCTTCGGCATCAAGATCTTGGTCGAGATCGACAATATTATTATTGACCACTTCTAAATCGTTTGCCGCCTTCAATTGATTGTATAGACTTTGTCCTTGATTCTTTGATGTATCGGCTATTCGTATAGCCATTGAGAACGCGTGCGTCGGTGTACGTCTGATCCATTCTGTTAGCTCATAATCTAAACTCTCCTTGACGGCACAGCGTATAACTATAGCGAGCTTGTTCCCTATTTTCTCAATATCTTTCTTAGCTAAATTGATACGCATCTGCTGTCTATTGGAAAGGGGCTTATTGACCAATGGAAAGAAATCTTCGGACCAAGATAGTCTTTTAGTCTTTACTCCTAGCACTTCATCTTTCACCTTGCCCTTTAAAGTTGATAAGCGTTCGGTCTCAGATTTAGTCAAATTTCGGTTATTCTTCTTTTGTTCAAGTTCCCATATCTCGTCTGTCCAATAATCTTCATAGTATTCATGATTTCTATCAGATATGATATCGGCTAGCTCGTCGACAGAGTCTACCACGCTATTGGCAAAATTGAAGGACATATGTAGTGGATTGTAGTCTACATGATTGCCCCATGCAGGATTAATCTTAAAGCACAACGTGGCTTGGATATCTAGACACCTTGATGTAGCACTATCTAATAGATATTCAGGGATGTTTACTAGAATGACTTTATGATGATCGGTAGGGACAGTATCTTCAATCAGCAAAGAAACTTCCGTACTGCTTGAATACAATAACCGCTCTCTATCCGGCATTCCATATCCAACTAAATTTTGATGTATGTCTCCGCTAGACAAGACTTGCTTGGTTATTTTTGTTTTGTCTGCCCCTCTCAATTCCTCAAAAGAGGTACCATGTTGTGCCTTGGCTAAAGCTTCTTTTCTTTGACGGACCATATCAACCAAGTATCCGTCGGAATAATTGTCGGCACTATTTAGCATTAACGCTTTGACTGATTGTAAGGATATGTCAGGATAGGTATTGATCAATTGTACAGCTAAATTGAGTGCTAGTGGTGTCGCGAGACTAGTACCGGCATCGAATGTGTAGTAGTCTGTGCCACGATCTCCAAAACCTAACACCTGCATTGCAGAGTCATCGTTGAGCAAATCTCCTCCTGGCATTACAATATCTGGCTTGAAAAGATTGTTATTCGCGTAACTGTTGCTAAGTATTACCCCATTGACTTCTTGCTTAAAGTCGTAATGGTTTTTACGGGAGTAATAGGCTGGCAACTCTTTGCCATCACTGAGATGTGTAATTGTATCAGGGCGATAGTTGTCCGCTAATGCTCCTACAGAGATATGATTCATACTCTCTGCGGGTATACATATATTGGTGAACTCGCAAGAATGGATGTCAGATGATGCTTCGGGGCTATAAAAGTGATTAGGGTAATTGTGCAGGTGATGTGGATCTTCTTGCATGGCGACTATATCATCGTAATTCATATTGCCGGCTGCAATAAATAGGAGAATATCCTCTTCGTAAGCGAGCTTATCTAGGAGGTACGCAAATAATGAAGGAGACTCATTGTAACTTTTGCTGGGACCACATACAGAAAGATTAAATAGTCGTATCCCCTGCGTATGATGTACAGTACGTATTGCTTCGACTATATTGATAACATCCAAGTAACCATCTATATGTTCTAATATCTTAATGGAATATATCCGTGTATCTGCAATGATCTCCTCGTCGGTAGAGAAATATTTAGCTCCTGCCGCTGCGAGACTAGCTACAACTGTCCCGTGTTGATGATTAGCATGTAATGCATTCTGCGTAGCTGTAATATCGTGACCATCTATAACTACATCTTGAATGGGATCTATCGGCCTTACACCATTATCTATTATACCTACTACGGTGTTATGATGATCATGACCTCTAATCCTTAAACCCCAGGTGAGCTGGGCCCTATTGTATTGATCTGGTCTGACAACTGTAGCACGTAAGGAATGGGCCTGTGCAAGGATATCAAAATTCATAGACAGTTCGACGACTACTTCTCTAGGGACACCTTTGAGCTGTACCATCTTATCGTAGGGATCTACGGTAAAAGAATCTATAACGTCCGTCAGCACTAAACCATCAAGATGATTCTCTAAAGCTTCGCGCTGAGCTTGGTAGGCAGCATGTATATGTTGATTATTATTGATAAACTGAAAAACAAGATCACTTGCGCAGTTATTACGAATATCATCAGCTGTATGATACTTGACATCGTATAAGGTGGTCATGATTGCATACTCTTTACGCTGCGGGGAAGTGCGATCATTGCTCTCAATATACTGATTAAGCAATGTATGAAATCTGGTAAACTTTGCTTGGTCTACAATGGCAAATAATACTGTTCTATTGAAGTCTTTTTGGAGAACAGGGCTGAGACCAAATTCATTCAGGAAACGCGTTCGTGATTTGTATGGCTCAGCATCACTAAAGGGAATTAAAAACTTTATCTCTACGATTTCAATATTTTGGGGAATAAGTGTTTTCTGTCTCAAACGAACCTCACGATCCTGTAATAATTGTACAAATGATGTATGGAGCTTCTGTTTGTGCTGTCGATAGGCTTCGGGATTTTTTTGTTCTATTTCCCTCTTTGATGCATATCGGGATTTATTAAACTTATTGGCATATCCAAATGGATTTCTTAGATAAAGATGAGGTAACTTAGGACTCATAAAAGCTAACAAATTGGTTTACAGCACCAATATACCAAACAACTTCTATTAAAGCAAAATTGCCTATTAAGAAACAACTAGATCTATAAATTTTTGTCCACCGAATTAAATATGTGTTCATTCGCTAAATGCGAATTGTTGATTTTAGAACTACAATTCCTCAACTTCCGGAAAGAATTGGACATTTATAATTTTTTTTCAACTAAGCGCTTTTCAAATGCCTTTAAAATGCTCTGGTGTAAGTTGCCACCAATAATCGACTTCAATATTTAAAGTCTCTCTAGCTTTAGTTATATCAAACGGCTTCCATTTTGAAAATCTACCCCCAAATGGAAAGAACTCTCTTTTATAAGCTTTTTAACCCGCCGAATTCGGCGGGTTAAAAAAATAATTGGTATCCTAGCTTTTCAAAAATATATTTACCGCTTTTGACAGGCCCATAAAATGCAACTTAGTTCGCTCATCTAGGTCTGATTTGTTACTTAAGAAAAACTCGATATCTTGGCATAATTTACGAAGATGTGTTTCTATAAGAAATGGAACACCCGATAGTACTTGGCTTCTCCGATCATGTGGAAGACGAATAAGTAATTGTTGAATGGATTGAAGGTATTGATAATGCAACTGCATTCGTTCGAAGGAAATAGTTTTATTAGTAGCTAACTCTTTAAATAACTCGCCGTGTAAATCGGCCATTAAATCAGAAATAGTATAGGCCTGGTCTACCTCATTTTCCATTCTTAAAAGGTTGTAAAAAACGTCTGGAGCAAGCAAGCGATCTAATATGTTTTTTTGAACATTTAATAAGTACTCGCTTGGATTAAGTCTAAAGTTCCTAGGATCACCAATATGGGGTTTATACATTACTAACTTTTCAGGAATAAACCAATACGGCGTATCAAACAACTTTTTGTTGATAAAATGAATAGCGGCTTTTTGATGTTGAACATCTACCCATCCGGTCTTTTGAGCAGATTGGGTAGAATTAAAGCTTAAAAATCTACCTCCAACTAGATTTGCTACGTGCTGAATTAAATGTTGAAAATGACTTTGCCCCGCCAGATAAACGTCCATTGCTTCTTCAAAATTATAATCACCTGAAGAAGTTTTTGTCCATTCCAGAATATTTGGGACAACACGTTTTAGATTCTCAATACCGTAAGCACTAGCTAGTAATGGGTTGTCTCCTACATCTTCCATTTGAACTCGATGATCATCTTGAAAATAATCTACATTAAGGTACGCAACAGTGGGATCCTCCGAGATCTTCCTAAGATAAATAGAGTCCAATCTCAACTTCTCAATCCAAGGATCTGTATTGTTAAACCAGGTATACAACCATTCAATAGCCCATCGATCATATGCACCAATCTTAGGGATCATCCCTTCTAATGTGATTTGATCGTCTGGCTGTGCTACATAATTGTGTCGCGAATAATCCATGATTGACGGGGAAATACCATGCAACTCTACCCAATCTTTATCTCGCAATTTTTCTACAGGTACAAGAGATGACGACAAATAATTATGATGCAAACCTAAACAGTGTCCCATTTCGTGCGCTACTACTACTTCACTCAAACGTCCAATTAGTTCAATATCGGAATCCATTTTACGAACTGCTGGATCCACAGCTCCACCTTGTACCAAATATTGATTGCGTAAGTAGCGTCCATTACCATGTGGCCAATAAATCCTACTCGTCAAGATTTCTCCTGTTACAGGATCTAATAATACATCTGCATTGCCGCCATAATTAGGAGAAAGGACATAATCCAAGGCATTATAACGTGCAGAGACAAAATTAAAAGTGGAATCATTAGCGGGTATACGTCCTATTTGAATAACATTCTTGAATCCTGCTTGTTCGAAAGCTTTGTTCCAAGATAATATTCCTCGCTCGAAATATGGAATCAAATCTTCGGGAGTGGCAGGGTCGATATAAAATACAATAGGCTGCTGAGGCTCAACCAAATCACCTGCTAAATAGTGTTGATAATCTTGCGGCCTAGGACGTATTCTATATCGTTTAGCTAATAGTTTTTCTTGACCTTGATATGGATACACATCCATATCAAGGTATTTTAAGGTACTGAAATCCATGGCAGTGACCCGGTTATCTGCAAAGCGTTCTTTCATTGGTTCTGCGTCCAACAACAAGAGAGTTGTATTGATCTCCACAGATTTATAAGAGCCTGCTGATAGAAAAGTACGAAGAAACCGAATATCCATGCCACGATCGAACTGTTCTTTACGTATATACCGCGATTGATCTGGATAATAGCTTTCAAGTTTATACCTGCTTTTCGTATTATTACTGATCCCAAAGATGCTAGCATGGTGTACCATTAAATGGGTTATATCAACACGAATCTCCTGTTTTACATCAGACGGAAGTACCGTTAATTGAGCTAGTACAGGCAATTGACCAATACCTGTCGCTGCAATATGCAACGTGGAATCGTTTTGAGTCCGTCGAATATGAGGTAATGATTCCAAAATGTGAATCGTACCTGGAGTACCACGCTGCAATTCTATAACAGTCTGTTGCAAATCGGCCCCTCTCATCATAAGACCTTCTCCGTATTGGCCGCTAGGAGCACTCCCTTTTGCAGAACGGCTTATTACCATAATCTTTTGTCCTAATATGGAATCGGAAAATGTCAAATAAAACCTATCATTTTCAACCTGTAAATCGATAGGCCCTCGTCGTAAATCCTGTGCCTTTAAACTAAACACATGGAATACTAGGACGAGTATTACCGTGACTGAACAACACCTTCTTTTATCCATGATATTTGTTTGTGATCTTTTAAATAATAACTAAACCAATCCAAAACACTAAGTGTTAAATGTTTCTGAGTTTCAGGCTCCACCAAAATGTGCCCCTCTTGCTTGTAAAACAACGCCATCTGAGGAACATCAAATCGTCGCAAGGCAGTATAAAAATTCTCCGTTTGCTTCCAAGGTACATTTAAATCTTGCTGTCCGGCCCAAAGTAAAACGGGGGTCTTAACCTGATGGGCAAATTCGATAGGTGAATTCCTTCGGTACTTCTCCTTGTCTGCGTAATACGGTGAGAACATACGAAACTGTCCTGTTTCATATCGATTAAAAGTAGGCATGTAGTAATTGTAATTGAAAGAATAATATGACATTAGGAGATCACTTAATCCATTTCCTGAAACTGCCGCAGCAAACATATCGCTGTGGGTGATAAGGAAATTCGTCTCGTAGGAACCAAAAGATTGTCCAATCAATCCAACTTTTTTGAAATCAATTTGCTTAATACTATAAGCAGCACGCATAGCGGAACGCACACAGTCCAATGCTGATAGCCCAGGCCCTTCTTCATTATATACAATATCTGGCTGGTAAACAAAATACCCTTCTTGAGTCAATAGCGAAATGTTATATCCAATACCGTTGTGAAGGTGTGGATACATGAAACGATTGGCTAAGTAAAATTGTGATTCGTATATGTGCACGACCATTGGATATGTTTGGGTTGAATCAAAATTTTGGGGGTAATATAAGGTGCCTTTTAATTCTTGATTATACTGATTGGTATAAGTTAAGATTTCTTGTCTATTCACAGGCATATCATGAACATGGGTATTACTTTTTAAAAGCACACGTGGTTTTTCACCCAATTGTACATATTGCATAACATGTGGTAAATCATAATTTTCAATCGTATACAATGCTATAGAGCCATTGGAGGTAAAAACCGTTTGTGCTATACGATTCGGACTACTCGGCGCCAGAATCTGTGCCTTACCATTAAATAAGCGAACTACTTGATTATCGTTATTGTTCAAATTTACGGCTTGTATCAAAACTGGCTGAGACAAGTCGATCTCAGAAGCACCGTAACCTATATTCAAAATATCGATGGATTGTGGTACATTCCCAATGGAAAAATAAGACTGTAATATTCCGGTTCGAGTATCCCATTTCCATAGGCCATCAACATTCGTTAAAATTAGCGCACGTTCATCCTTAGACCAAGCCAGTTTACCTTGAGCATCTGGCAAATCGATTACGGTCGCTTTTTCAGTTACGGTGTTGTATACCGTGACTGGATAAGTTCCGAAGTGATGGTCGTGATATTTTCCATCGTCTCTTCTGAAAGCAATCCATTCACCAGAAGAGGAAACCTTGACCTGATCATAGGACTGCACGATAGAATCTGCGATTAACCTTAGTCGGCCATCCCGCATATCTTTCAGATACAATGTTATATATCCCATATGATGTCGATAATCTCTATCTGTAACCATATCGGCTAGTAGAAACTGGCCTTGAGCTCCTAAGGGAGCAACATAGTCGCGAATTTCATCGTTAATCTGCTCTACCTTGGTGCTTGTTGCGCTCCAGTAAAAAGTACGCGTTTTCCTGAGAAACTTGTTGAAATTTGGATATGCCTTGTGATTGAGTTGCCTGTCGTTACCCTTCCAGATATCTACAAACTCGGCATTGCTCTCTGCGTTTAAATACGTAGAATGCACCAAAATAGCTAGATCTAGTGTCCGATCAATAAAACGAGGCGTAATGGTATACGTATGGACTGAATCTGGAAGTTCTAGTGTGATCTCATTGGTTTCGCCGGTATGAAAACTGTGGTGAAATAGAAGCTCTCTATTATTCTTATCTTCTATTTTAGTGAAAGCAAATGCAGTTCCTTCCTTCGACCACACCATCTTTTCGATCGAAATTTCTTTCTTATTCAACACGGTATCTTGACGCAACGAATGTACATCTACAATACTCAAAATTGTTGTATTATCCACCTGCTGTCTAATCAATAGTTTTTCCTTTTTCGGATCTAAAACGTGTAATGAAACGTCAGAAAGCTGAAAAACTTTATTTCCATCTAAATTTATAAATGACAACTCGGATCCATTTTTTACAAACCAATATTGCTGAGATCCTGTAGCCTCTATTTGTCCTTTTATTATAAATGGCTTTAGTTGGCCTCTTGAGAGTTCTATAATTCTAGTTCCATCAATGTTTGATATGGTAGCCCAATGATCATTCAAAAAACGAATATCCGATTTAGCCGATTTGAACTCTTTTTTCAACTTAGGATTTATCAAATAAGTAGTATCCTCCCCATTTTCTACCATTTTTTTGAAAACGGCCCAGTCGCCATTCGGGGATATAGCTATTGGTGCCAATCGCTCCCATGTGCTATCAAGAGACGGCAGCACTTTGTTTTTAGTTTGCGCCTCAACAGCTAGCGCAAACCACAACCATAGAATGGTACAGTACCAATTTTTAATTGTCATAAGATCAAGTCAAAAATAAATCAATAATATTCTGGATTTTGGGGCTCTAAGTTTGGATTAGCCTCGATTTCAGTTTGCGGAATAGGCCAAAGAAGTTGCTTTGAACTCCAATTTACTTTTATTGGTTTCAAATACTGCTCTGCCTTACCCATCCGTTTGAGATCAAACCAACGATGTCCATATTCCATGAAAAGCTCAATACGGCGCTCCTGTAAAACCGCATCTAACAAAGACTGTTTGTCTAAGCCATTTAGATTGCCCAATCCAGCCCGATGGCGGATATGGTTTAGATCTTCCGTACCCTTATCTATCTTATCTAAATGAGCAAATGCCTCTGCTCGGATCAAATATTGCTCAGCCAATCGTAAGATTACACTGTATTCTGTAGTCACTCCTGTATTGGATAGGCGCTGCTTGTATTTATAAGTAAATGGCCACGACCCTTGTCCATCGGTGAACGTACCCAACCACTTGTCTTTACGTTGATCACCAATCTCATGATCTTCAATAAATGTATTTTGCAAAGTAAAGCCTGCACCAAATGGATTATTATTTAAAATATAAGAAGCTCCTTCTTTTGTGGCATACCCCTCTTCTGCGGGCTTTAATTGCCAAATTGCTTCGCGACTTACCTTCAAAAATGCTTGATCCAAACCTTCCAACTGGTATGTACTGGTTTGATCAATGATGTTGGTCGCAAACTGTACCGCTTTAGACCAGTCTTTTTGGTACAAATAGACACGGGCCATTAAAGCATGTACTACCGATCTATTGACCCGAATACGCTCTGCTGTTGGATACGTATCAGGTAAATAACCTTCTGCCTCACTCAAATCATGAATAACTTCTGAGAGCACTTCAGTTTGGCTCTTTTTGCTGATACGCATATTTTCTCGATAATCCGTAGTTCGAACATAAGGAATATCTCCATAGGTATTAGTCAAATAGAAATGCATTAGCCCCCGAATAAACAGTGCCTCTCCTAACAATAGGGTACGATCGGTTTCGCTTAGTTCCGAAGAATTCTTTATCGCTTCTATAATTCCATTGGCTAGGTAGATGCTTTTGTAAGAAATAGTCCAAAGATCTTTAATTTTAATCGTGGAGGGAGTTAACATATTGTGATAAAGGAGGTACTCATCATTACCTGCTCCTCGGGGATAAACTATCTCATCTGAAAACCAACCAATAGGAATAGCTCCATTATAAAAAGAATTCCCACTGACAAAGCCTTGATCTCGAACGTGTGCATACAACCCCGCCAATGCAGCATGCGCAGTTTGCTTTTGTTTAAATAATTCAGAACCCAACAACTGCGATTTAGGAACCTCTACCTCGACCCATCGGCTACAAGACGATAGCCAGCCCATAAGTAAT